>CALBXO010000622.1 GCA_937890335.1 uncultured Pseudomonadota bacterium
TTGAGCATGTTCAATTTACAGAGGAGTAATCCATGAAAAATAGCAAAGCATATTCAGCCGCCAGCGCCAGCGCACCACTGGTTCCCAATACCATCCAACGCCGCGAGCCCACCGCACGCGAACGCCTCGCGGCCGTTGCCACCGCCGGCCCCGCGCCCACCAGCGCCGCCCTGTCCAGCTGCGCCGCCGGCGCCGCCATCACCACCGCTGCCGGTGCTCACATGGCAGTCCTCAAGGACAATCCCACTGGAGTTGACGATGAACAGTCCAAAGGAGCCGCCACCGCCAGACCCAGCCGTCCCAGGAAACCCACCGCAACCGCCCGCACCGCCGCCGCCACCGGCGCCGCCGGTACCGCCAATCACAGCCGCACCGCCACCGCCACCGCCACCGCCGCCCGGCATGCCATTGGGTCCCATCTGTCCCGCATCACCGGACTCGATCTCCCAGAACAGGCCACCACCCACGCCGCCGGAGCCGCCGACCTCGCCGTCCACGCCGGCCGACGCGTTGGGAGGCGTACATCCATTGCCGCCGTCACCACCGGCACCACCGCCGCCGCGCGGTCCGCCCGCGCCGCCGCAACCATCCGGAGTCCCGGCGTGACCGGGTGTCCTGACGGGGGAACCTGCGCCCCCACCACCACCGAAGGCACCGCAAGAGCTCGTACCGCCCGCCCCCGGCGCGCCGCCGCAGTTGCCGCCTCCGGTCCCGTCACGACCGTCCATGCCACTGCGCCCGGGCGCACCGCCGATGCCGGGTCCGGCGTCGCCCGCCTCCACCGTCACGCCGCGCAGGTGCAGTCCGGGACACCGGGCAATGTAGAACGCGTACACCGACCCCTCCGCCTCGTCGTTGGAGCCCGTCCGGATGGTCAGCGCGTCCAGCATTGTGGGCTTGGTGACGCCCAGGCAGCGGGCGCCGAAGACCCGGTCAAACTCCCGGTCCTCACTGTAGATGGCGACCACGTTCCCCTCGGCCCGGGCCCACTGCGCCGACGCATCGTAGCCCCCGTAAATGCTCACGCCGTCGATGACGTTGAGCGACTCGCTGTACAGACCCACCGCCACGGCGACGCCGTCAATGTCGGGATTGGAGACCGCAAGACCAAGACCGCCGGCGAGTGTCGGAAACGGGTTCTCACGGGTGCCGTCCGCGTCGTCGGGGCTGGCCGCGATGTCCACAAAGGCCAGGCGCGCGGCGTCTCCGTCGATGCCATCGCAATTGCTGTCGCGAAAGTCTGGATCGGGGAGATCCTCGTTGCCGGGGTAGAGATCTGCGTCCCCGTCGTCGCAGTCGTCGGACAGAGCCACGTACCCATCTTGCAGCGGGCAGACCGGCTCACCGGCAGCGTCGCCATGCCCGTCGCCGTCCTCGTCCGGCCAGAATTGACCCTCGCACGGCACGTCCGGCTCGGCGACATCCGGCTCCATGTCCGGCTCATCCACGTCCGGCTCGTCCTCGTTGTCGGTGTCTCCCTCGTCCTGGACGTCGCCTGCGTCGTCCCCCCCACCCGAGCTTCCCCCAGGAGTTCCACTCGCACAGCCGGCCATCAGGGCAGCGCAAGACAGTGCGAGCAGCAGGACCTCAATCCAGGAGCGTCGCCGCGAGGGCCTCGCGGTGCGTTCGAGGTTCGCCAAAGAGGCCCTTGCCGGCGCGGGCGCGTTTGAAGTGGAGGTGTGCATCGTGTTCCCAGGTAAATCCGATGCCGCCGTGAACCTGAATGTTCTCGGCGGCGCAGACGAAGTATGCATCGGAGGCGTAGGTCTTGGCCACGAGCGCGGCCGTGTGGGCGTCCACGGTGCGGCCGTCCAGCGCGGAAGCGGCCGCCTCGGCGGCGGTCCAGGCCGATGTGCTGAGCACGAACATGTCCGCGCATTTGTGTGCGACGGCTTGGAAGACGCCGATTGGCTTGCCGAATTGCCGGCGCACACCCGCGTACTCCGAGGCCATGTCCACACAGGCGCCGGCGCCGCCCGCCTGTTCTGCGGCCAGTGCCACCATGGCGTGCCGAAGGCCCACGTCCCAGCAAGCGGGCACCAGCCGGGCTGCGTCGGGGACGAGGCAGTCGAGCGACACGGACGCGTACCGTCGGGTCTGATCCATGGTGCGCAGGGCCCTGCGCTCCATCTGGCCCGCTTCCACGGCAAATACATCGTCTCCGGCGCGCACCAGAAACAGGTCTGCGGTCATGCCGTCCAACGCTCGTCCGGCACCGGTCACCCGAAAGCCGGCGCCCTCGCGCTGGGCGTGTCCATCAAGCTGCACCGCAGTGGCCATCGCGGCGCCGACGGCCAGCTCCGGCACCCACCGCCTCACAACCTCGTCGTTGCCGCTCGCCAACAGGGTCGGCAGCGCCCAGCCTACGGTCGAGAGGAACGGCCCGCAGAAGACCGTCCGGCCCATCTCGAACAGGAGCGTCGCCAGGGCCCGGTACCCGAGCCCGATTCCGTCCAGCTCCTCCGGAACCGCCACCATGGCCCATCCCAGCTCCATGGCCGCAGCCCAGACCGCCGGGTCGTACCCCTCCGGGCTCTCCATCGCCCTGCGCACCGCCACCGAGTCGCTGCGAGCCCCCAGGAAACCACGGGCCGAATCACGCAACGTGGCCAACTCCTCCCGGATGTCGGGAAGGTCAGCGGGGTCAGAACTAGAACACGTTGCACTTGGACGCACCATGAAGTAGAACGTGTTCTAGTTGACGCGTTTTGGCAAGGTCTCGGAGCAAGAATGACCGAATGGGATCTGAGTTTCGACGTCGTGTGTGTGGGTTCTGGCCTCGGCGGAATCACCGCCGCCATCGCTGCGCACGACCTCGGCAAGAGCTGCCTGGTACTGGAGAAGGCCGACAAGCTCGGCGGCGTCTGCGCCTACTCCGGCGGCGAGGTCTTTGTGTGCAACAACCACAAGATGTCGGCCGAGGGTGCTCCCGACGACCCCACAGCCTCCAAGGCCTACCTCGACTTCCTTGCCGGCGGATACGCCGACCCCGCGCTCGCCAAAATCCTGCTTGAGACCGGCCCGCGCGTGGCCCGCTACATGGACGAGCGCGCCGGGGTAAAGTGGAAGATCATCAACAAGTTCCCGGACTACCACTACCCGCACGCGCCCGGCACCGTGGGACACGGTCGCTACCTGGAGGTGGAGCTCTTCAACGGCGCAGACCTCGGCGACTGGCAGCACAAGACCTATAAGACCCCTCACATGCCGCCGGGCATCACCCACGATGAGCTGTTCGAGTGGGGCGGACTGGCGTGCATCCTCCAGTGGAATTTCGGCCTGATGGGCCAGCGAATCATGGCCGACCAGCGTGGTTTTGGCCCGGGCATGATGGGTTATTTCATCAAGGCCGCGATGGTGGACCGAGGCATCGAGGCGCGCGTCAGTACGCCCGTGACGCGCATCGTCACCGACGGGACGCGCGTGGTTGGCGTGGTAGCGGAGCACGAGGGCCAGTCGCTGCGCATCCAGGCCCGCAACGGCGTGGTCATGGCCATCGGCGGCTACGATTGGCACCCAGACCTGCCCAAGTACCACGAGGGCCTCCCGGAGTGGCACTCCATGTGCCAACCGTCGGTCGCCGGCGACAACATGATGCTCGGAGGCGAGATCGGCGCCGCGTTGGCGGGCGTTCCCAGCTACAATCTGGGCATGTTCTTCGGCTACCGGATTCCCGGCGAGGAACACGACGGCGCTCCACTGTGGCGCGCGTCCTGGGAGGGTGGGTACCCGCACGCCATCTGGGTCAACCGCAAGGGAAACCGTTTTGGCGACGAGAGCTTCTACCGCGACTACCTGCCGCGCTGCCACGAGTGGGACGGCGTCGCGCAGGAGCACCCCAACTACCCGCCGTACCTGATCTTTGATCAGAACTACCGCGACAAATACGCATTCGCGACCTACATGCCCGGCCAGCCCGTCCCCGAGGAGGTGCTCGCCTGCGCGGACACGCCGGAGGAGCTGGGCGCGAAGCTCGGCATCGACGGCGCGCAATTGGCGCGCACCCTCGCGCACTTCAACACGTTCGCCGATGGGACCACCGACCCGGACTTTGGCCGCGGGACCTACCCCTGGGCCGCGATGATGGTGGGCGACAAGTCGCGCCCCAACCCCAATATGGGGCCGCTCAACAAGGGGCCGTACTACGGCATTGCCCTCAAGCCAGTTGGCGTCGGCATCAACTCAGTCGGGCTCAAAACCGACCACTTCGCCCGCGTCCAACATGTCCGCGGCCGTCCCATCGATGGCTTCTACGCGTGCGGCAACTCCGCCGCGGCTCTGGACACCGGCGCTGGCTACCAGAGCGGCATCTCCAACCTGCGCGGCATGACCTGGGGCTACATCGCCGGGCGCCACGCGGCGGGCGCGGACGACCCCTATGCCTGAACACACCTACGAGACGACCATGGCCGTGCCGGTCCCCAAGATCTGGGACTTTGTGCAGGACATGGACAATTGGGCCCCGTTTGTCACCGGCTACCAGGAACACGAGAAGATCTCGGACGAGAACTCAATCTGGACGCTCAAAGGCGATATGGGCGTGCTCAGCAGGACCGTGAAGCTGGACGTCAAGATCACCGAATGGACCGAGCGGGAGCGCGTGGAGTTCACCCTGACCGGGATCAACGAGCAGGTGTCGGGGGACGGCACATTTGTGATGTCCGCCATCCAGGAAGATGCGCCGCCGGAGCCGGAGGTGAAGGCCGGCGCGTGGACGCGTTTCATGACCTGGCTCGCGCGCCTGTTTGGCCAGTCCCCCACGCGTCAGGCGCTGCCAGAGCCCGGTGACGCCGGCGCGCGGATGAGCTTTCGGCTGCGAATGGACGCCGGCGGTCCCATGGCCCCCATGATCAACGCCATGCTGGCGCCCGCCCTGGGTCCGGCGACCGAGAACCTCGGGGAAAAGATCGCCGCCCGGCTCGAGGAGGCCTCCGCCTCATGAGAGTGGTCCTCGATCAAACGGGCTTCGACAAGCCGCTGCGCGTGGACGCCGACGGCGCCGCACGGCAACCGGGCCCCAACGAAGTCCTGATCCGCGTGGAGGCGTGCGGCGTCTGCTACCGCGATCTCATCGACCGCGCCGGGCGCATCCCTTACATGCAATTGCCCGTGGTACCCGGACACGAAGCGGTCGGGCGCGTCGTAGCGCTCGGCACCGGCGCCTCGGACTTCCGCGTCGGCGACCGCGTCGCGACCATGCACCGGGATTGTTGCGGCCACTGTTCGGCCTGCAAGACC
>CALBXO010000623.1 GCA_937890335.1 uncultured Pseudomonadota bacterium
TCGAAATCGGGCACAAGACAACGGGCGTGTTGACCATGGAGCTGGCCGAGCTTGACGAAGTATTGGACGTGGCGGCCGACGCCACCGAGAGATTGTTGAACGATGGACTGAGGGCGGCGCAGAACGCGTTTCACGCCCTACGCTCGTGAGCCTGAGAGGAGAAAGTGGATAGTACGCAGCTGCTGTATGCAGTTCCGGTCGCCGGGGTCCTGGCCCTGATTTTTGCCTTCTGGAAGGCTGCCTGGGTCAACAAGCAGGACGCCGGCACCGATCGCATGAAGGAGATCGCCGGATACATCCGTGACGGCGCCATGGCCTTCCTCGCCCGCGAGTACAAGGTCCTCGCGATCTTCGTCGTCGTGGTCGCAGGACTTCTGGCCTTCGCCAACTACGGCGACCCCAAGTCCCATGTCCTCATCGCCCTGAGTTTCGTCGTCGGCGCCGTCTGCTCCGGCCTGGCTGGCTACGCCGGTATGCGCGTCGCCACCGCCGCCAATGTGCGCACCGCGCACGCTGCGCAGGACGGACTGTCCAAGGCGCTCCTCGTCGCGTTCTCCGGCGGCGCCGTCATGGGAATGGCGGTTGTCGGTCTGGGCCTGGTCGGCCTCGGCGGACTCGCCGTCGCCTACACCTTCTTCTTCACCCCGGAGATGGCCTCCCCGGAACTGCTCGCCGACGTGACTCGCATGGTTCCCGGCATCTCCGCCGAGAGTGCCAGCGCCATCGCGGTGACCTCGCGCATGCTGAGCGTGCTCGCGGGTTTCTCGCTGGGTGCGTCCTCCATCGCCCTGTTCGCCCGCGTTGGCGGCGGTATCTACACCAAGGCGGCCGATGTCGGCGCTGACCTGGTCGGTAAGGTTGAGGCCGGTATCCCCGAGGATGACCCGCGCAACCCCGCCACCATCGCTGACAACGTCGGCGACAACGTCGGCGATGTCGCCGGCATGGGCGCCGACCTCTTTGAGTCCTACGTTGGCTCCATCGTCGGTGCCATGGTCCTCGGGGTCGTCTGGAGCCAAGGCTACCTGGCCGAGGGTCAGACCCTCAAGGTCGCCATCGCCCCGGTCTACCTCCCGCTCATCCTGGCCGCCATTGGCATCATCGTCTCCATCATCGGGACCTTCTTCGTACGCACCAAGGAAGGCGGCAATCCGCAGACGGCGCTGAACACCGGAACGTTCATTGCCGCCGCGCTCATGGTTGCCGCGACATTCGGCCTGACCACCTGGCTGCTGCCTGGACCGGTCACCATGCCGGGCGTCGATGGCGCGACCTACACCCCGTTTGGCGTGTTCATCGCCGTCGTGGGCGGGCTGGTCGCCGGCGGTCTCATCGGACTGGTCACGGAGTACTACACCAGCGAGCGCTACAAGCCGGTTCAGACCATCGCTCACGACTCACAGACGGGCGCTGCGACGAACATCATCGCCGGTCTCGCCGTCGGTATGCAGTCCACGACCGTCCCGGTCATCCTCATCTGTGTCGCCATCATCGTCGCCTACACCCAGGCTGGCCTCTACGGCATCGCCCTGGCCGCGCTCGGCATGCTGGCGACCACAGGAATCCAGCTCGCTGTCGATGCGTACGGTCCCATCGCGGACAACGCCGGCGGAATCGCCGAGATGGCGAAGATGGACCCCAAGGTTCGCGAGCGCACGGACAAGCTGGATGCCGTCGGTAACACCACTGCCGCTATCGGTAAGGGTTTTGCCATTGGCTCCGCCGCCCTGACGGCCCTGGCCCTCTTCGCCGCATTCCGCACCCAGGTGGGCCTGACCTCCATCGACCTGACCTCGCCGTACGTCATCGTCGGCCTGTTCATCGGTGGCACCCTGCCCTACCTGTTCAGCTCCATGGCCATGAAGGCCGTGGGTCGCGCCGCCTTCAAGATGATCGAGGAGGTCCGGCGTCAATTCCTCGAGATCCCAGGTCTGCTCGATGGCACGGCCAAGGCCGAGTACGCCAAGTGCGTGGACATCTCCACCACGGCGGCCATCAAGGAGATGATCGTTCCCGGTCTCCTGGCCATCATCACCCCGGTCGTCGCCGGCCTTGTGGACCCGACCGGCTCTACGCTGGGCGGTGTGCTCGCCGGCGTGACCGTCTCCGGTGTGCTCCTGGCGATCTTCATGTCCAACGCCGGTGGCGCGTGGGACAACGCCAAGAAGTACGTGGAGAGTGGCAAGTACGGTGGTAAGAACTCGGACGCCCACAAGGCGGCCGTGTGTGGAGACACCGTCGGCGACCCCTTCAAGGACACCGCCGGTCCGTCGCTCAACATTCTCGTGAAGCTCATGAGCGTCGTGGCGCTCGTCATCGCCCCCGTCCTCGTCTCGTTGCAGGACAAGGGGCCGGCCACGCCGGAGAAGCCCAAGGATGTCGCTGCGGAAGAGGTTCCGTCCGACGACAAGCGCCAGAGTGCAAGTTTGAATATCGACGTGACCGAGGGTGGTATCGTCGTCTCGGAGAAGAGGTAGAAGATGTCTGAAGTCCTCGGAACGTACCGCGAGTACGAGACCATTTTCATCATGCGGCCTGACGCGTCCGACGAAGTCGCCGGCGCCGTCCGGACCCGCGTCGAGGGTGTGGTCGAGAAGTTCGATGCCAAGCTGACCCGTTGGGACGACTGGGGCAAAAGGTCGCTGGCCTACCAGATCCGCGACCGCACGGCGCACAAGAACCACCAGCGTGGCCTGTACGTCTACCTGAAGTACGTTGGCAACAACGAGCTCGTCGCCGAGCTCGAGCGCAACCTGCGCATGACGGAGCCCGTGCTGCGCTACATGACCATCCGGCTGGATGGCGACGCGGACATCGAGGCCGCCGTTGCTGAGCTGGATGCCACCGACGGCGGGCCCTACAAGCCTTCCGACGAGGAGTAATCAGTCGTGGAAATCATTCTCATTGAAGACGTGCCGAAGCTCGGCGACATGGGTGAATTGGTTCAGGTCAAACCGGGCTACGCCCGCAACTACCTGATCCCGCAGCGCCTGGCCGTCCGCGCCGACAGCCGCAACAAAGCGCAGCTTGAGCACCAGCGCCGCATCATCGATGCGCGCCGCATCAAGCTGGCCTCTGAGGCGGAGACCACCCGCTCGGCCATCGATCAGATCTCCGTCACGCTGCCCAAGCGCTGTGGCGACGGCGACAAGCTCTTTGGCTCAGTGACCAACCGCGACATCGCAACCGCACTGCGGGCTGCGGGTCACGACGTCAACGCCAAGCGGATTCTCCTCGACGGGCCGATCAAGGAGCTGGGCATCTACACGGTGCACATCAAGCTCCACGCCGACATCGTCGCCGGCATCCGTGTGTGGGTCGTCTCGCAGTGACGCACTCGCCCGCGCCCGTCATCGGGTGCGGTCACTTCGCGGTCTGACCGCGGCGGAGACAGCATGAAGGTACCCATTGCGGTGCCGACATTTGGTCAGGCGGAGCGCGACGCCGCGCTCCGCCCTTTGACGTCCGGGTGGGTGGCCCAAGGGCCCGAGGTCGCGGCGTTCGAGGCCGAATTCTGCACCTACACCGGCGCCTCCCACGGCGTAGCCTGCACCAGCGGCACCTCCGCGCTCCACCTCGCACTTGCTGCGCTCGAGGTCGGCCCCGGCGACGACGTCATCGTTCCCGGGTTCACCTGGGTCGCCTGTGCGAACGTCGTGGAGCTGCTCGGCGCCCGCGCGGTGCTGTGCGATGTGGACCCCAGCACCTTCAACGTACGCCGCTCGGACGTGGAGGCCGCCTGGACCTCCCAAACCAAGGCTGTGATGCCCGTGCACCTGTTTGGTGCGATGGCCCCGATCGATGACATCGGCGACCTCTGCAAGCGACGCGGCGTCGCAGTCGTGGAGGACGCCGCGTGCGGACTCGGCACGACATTGGCAGGCAAACACGCGGGCACGTTTGGCGCTGCCGGCACCTTCAGTTTTCACCCGCGCAAGCTCATCACGGCGGGCGAAGGTGGGATCATCACCACGAACGACCCCGCGCTGGCCGACCGTATGCGCTGCCTGCGCAACCACGGCGCCGAGGGCCTGATGCAGGACGGGTCGGGCATGGCGGATTTTGTACGGCCCGCCTGGAACTACCGCCTGACCGACATCCAGGGCGCAGTGTTGCGGGCTCAACTGGGCCAGGTGGACACCTTTGTCGCGCGGCGTCAGGCCGTTGCGGCAGCCTACGACGACGCCTTTGCCGGGCTACCGCTGCCTCGGCAAACAGCTGCAGCCGACTCGTCACACAGCTTCCAAAGCTATGTCGCGCGCTCCGAACACCGAGACGCGCTGGCAGGTTTTCTACTCCAGCGAGGGATTCAGACCCGCCAGGGAACCCACGCCATCCACCTGCTCGGCGCCTACAAGGAGCGTTATTCAGAGCGCGCCCTGCCCG
>CALBXO010000624.1 GCA_937890335.1 uncultured Pseudomonadota bacterium
TGTGAGCGTCGACAGTGGCTGGCGGACACCGACGCAGAGCGTCTCGGAGGTCTCGGCGTTTGTCCTGCCGCGGTCCCTGCCCCTGGTTGGGCGGGAGACCGAAGTGGGCAACCTGCTCGGGCTTGTCCGCAGCGCGGCGGAGACCGGGCGTCCCCGGATCATGCTGGTCGAGGGCGAGGCCGGGGTCGGCAAGAGTCGGCTCATCGGCGAGGTGGGCAGGTTGCTCCGGGAGACCACCGATGTGGTCGTGGCAGGTGGCTATTTTCGCACGCCCGGTGCCGGCGCGACGGAGGGACTCGCGACCCTGGTGGGCCATCTGCTGGGTATCTCCCCGGAGTACGCTGCGACTCTGGCGCGACTCGGCTCCCTTGAGGACGCCGTCGACGGTGGGCTCGAGCGGTTGCGCGTGGAAGTCGATGACCGCGACCGGGCGCTCCTGTCCCGTGTGCTGGCGCCCGGCCTCGCCCCGCAGCCAGCGGCGCTGCGGGACAGCCCGCCCACGATCATCTTGGAGCGGCTGGTACGGCTGGTGATCCGCGTGGCGAGCCAGCAACCCATGCTGCTCGTGTTTGAGGACATGCAGCTGGCGGATCTTGCCAGTCTCGACTTTCTGCGGCGCCTGGTGGCTGCCTGCGGTCGCCGACCGGCCACCGAGTCCCTGCCGTTGGCGCTGGCGCTGACGCTACGCGATGGCCCCTCGGCGGCGCCCTCGCTGCTGCGCCTGCTTCAGACGCTGCAATACCTGGAGGGCGACCGCGCGATCGAGGTCCGAATCGATCCATTGGACGACGCGGCGGCGCGCGATCTGGTCGGCGCGGCCCTTGAGGCGCACCCGGCGCTCAAGGCGCGGGTAGCCGCTGCGGCGCGCGGCAATCCGCTTCACATTCTCCAGATCCTGCAGCATCTGCTCGACGAAGGCAGGCTGCTGCAGGCCGACGGGCGGTGGCACCTGGTGGACTCGGAGAAGCCGCTGTCCCTGCCCGATGACCTGGCAGACATGTTGCGGTTGCGCATCCAGTACGTGGTGGCGTCGAGCTCCGCGCCGGAAGCGATGGACGAGCTCCTGTGCAGAATCGCCGTCATCGGTCGTCGGTGTCCTCCCCGCCTTCTGCGCGCCCTCCTGGCCCATGAGGAGCGCCCCTGGCCGGAGGCTCTGCTGCGCAAGCTGATCTCTGAACTCGAGTCCCAGGCTGTGCTGCGGCGCGAGGTCGTGGCCGCCGCGGACAGCTGGACACCGGAGGCAGGCCCAGACGCCGAGCCGGCCCTGTTCTTTGAGCAGGCGCTGCTGCCCGAGCTGCTGCTGCGGGCGGTCGAGGCGAGTCCAACCGGTGGGAGGCTGCACGCGCGGGCAGCCAAGGCCAAGGAAGAATACTACGGGGACGAGGCGGACACCCACGCCGACGAGATCGCTGCGCATCTTGTGCACGCCGGCGAGATCGCGGAGGCGCTCCCGCGGTTGCTCCTTGCTTCCCGCCGCGCCCTCGCGCTCGGCGACCACCACGGCGCGCTGCAGCGACTTCTGCGCATCGAGCGCCTGAGCGACGAGGAAGGGGCAGCGGTCGTACACTCCGATCCCGGACTCAAGCACACGGTCTGGCTGGGGCTCGGCACAGTGAATCTGCGCCTTGGCCGCACTGCGCCTGCCGAGCACTATCTACGGCGAATCCTGGCCGCCGGTGACGAAGCCGAAGGGCTGACCGTGGTTCGCGCGCAGCTGCGGCTGGGCGAGCTGCTCTACCGCCATAAGCGACACCGGGCGGCGACCGAGATGCTGTCGCATGCGCGCGCTCGGGCTGAGACATTGGATCGCGCCGCAGAGCTCCTGGAGGCGCGCATCCTGCTGGGCGAGGTGGCGCTGGCGGAGCAAGGCGGGGTATCGGGCAGCTACGCGACGGAGCTGGAGGAGTCTCTGGACGCCAGCCCGGACCTGCCGCCGCTGCTGCGCGCCAGGGGTCTCCAGCACCTTGGAAACGTCTCCCAGGCTCGGGGCGACGCCGTGGCTGCCGAGCGCTACCTCGCGCGAGCGCGCATGATCGCAGCCGAGGTGGGGGACCCTGACGCGCAGGCGCCCATCTGTTGCGATCTCGGGTACGCGCTGCTGCTTCAGGGGCGCATCGCCGAGGGCGAGGGCATGCTCCGCGAGGCGCACGAGACGTACACCGACCTGGGAGACCGCCTTCAATTGTCGATCTGTCTGCACCGACTCGGTCTGGCCGCGTGGCGGCGCGAGTCACCGGAAGACGCATTGGACTTTCTGGACGAGGCGGTGGTCATCCAACGCGAGCTGGACCTCGTGGGTCACTTGTCAGAGACGCTCACGCTGCGGGGTAGAATCCTGGAGGCAGAAGGTGATCTGAGCGGCGCACACCAGGCCTACCGTGGGGCCACCGAGCAGACCGGCGAGCACTCGCGCGAATTTGAGACCGAGCTGCTGCTGCGCCTCGGCACCACCGCCCTCAAGCGTGCTCGCCTGGACGAGGCACGCCACCGGCTCGCCGCCGCCGCACAGGGCTTTGCAGCCATGGGCGAGACCCGGCACCAGGTACAGGCGCTCAACCTCCTGGCCATGGCCACCTGCTGGGGGGCAGAGATGATACCGGCTGTGGCGCTGTTGCGGCAGTCCGCCGCGTTGGCCGCCCGGTGCGGAGACACGCCGGGTGAGGTGTTCGCACAATCCGTGCTGGCCCTGCTCGGGCACCTTCATGCCAGCTCGGGGGGAGGCGATCCGGAGGAACACCTGCGGGTCGCCCGATCGCGCCACACCCTGGGAACCGGCGGCGCCCCCTACCCGCCCCTGCTCACCAGCATCGAGAACATCTTGCGCGGGAGCGGGGTCGGCGGCCTCTCGCCCGGGCTCACGTTCCTCCAGGACCGTTGGATTCGGTCGCTCATCACCGACTGACCTCAAGTCTTTGGTCGGACTTCCGATGCACACCAGGACTGAGGGCCAGTCCCAGTGTGGAGACACCGATGAAGACAAAGAGCACAAGCATCCTTCTGGCAGCCGCCGCGATCCTCACCATGGCGGCGTGCAGCAGCGCACCGGGGGCTCGCCCTGGCGTCACCGTGTCCTACGGAAACACGACGGTGGACATCCAGGCCGCCGACGCGGTCGCCCCCAGCCGGGTCGCATCGGCGTACCGACCGTGCACCCGAACGGACGTCATCGAACTGACGGTTGGCCTGATGTGCCAGTACCCGGAAGGCCCATCGGATGTGGAGCGCCGCGCGTACATTTCGACCCACCTGGACGAGATGTCCATCAACCCCGACTCCTACGACCCCCTCTACCGAAAGACCTCTCTGAACTTGAGCTTCACAGAGGAGGTGGCCGACGGGATGATGGCGCAGTGCCCAGCCCGACTCGAGCAGATGCTGATGGCGGCCAACTGAACGGTCGGCTTCCCGCTGGACCGCGCGTCCAGAACCCACCCAATCACGGCGTAATCTCCTTCCACTCCTTGGCCACGGCGCCGAGGAGTGTTTCTGCGTCGGACTCCCCGCGCAGCAACCGCTGGACCGCCGGTGTGAGCGCGTCAAACATCTGCGCCATCCCGGGAAAGAGCGCGCGCGGGTGGGACTCATCGAGCGCGGCGCGAAACTCCAGCAGGAGCGGCGCGGATCGGACGCTGGGGTCGTCGTAGACGGCGATCCTGGTCGGGAGGATGTGGTTGTCCAGGGCCAGAAGCTTCTGTGAGTCAGCGCTGGCCAGGAACGCCCCCAGCTGTACCGCCAACGGGTTCCGCGCCGATCTCGCGCTGACGACGAAGGCGTGGCCACCGCTCGGACTTCCGCCGCCGCCATCCATCCCGCGCGGGACGGGCGCGACGCCCAGGTTGGCGCCGTCTTCAAACGCGGGGCCGCGCAGAATCTCCGCGGCGGCCCACGGACCCTGCACGATCATCGACACGCGCCCCTGACCGAAAGCGCTGAGCTCCTCGGCATAGTCGCGCGCGAAATCGACGCGGCGCGGGGCGAGGTCAAACACCCGCACGAGCTCGGCGAACTGACGGGCCGCCTTCACCGACGCGCGGCTGTCGACGCGGACTTCATGCGCGTCGCCAACGAAGGTCTCGCCGCCGAATGCCCAGAAGAAGGGCAGGAAATAATAGCCGTCACCCTTGATGAACATCGCGTGCCGCACGATCGAGTCTGGATCATACCCGGCTTCCCCACGGTGTCGGCCGGCCTTGTCTCGCGTGAGCTTCTGGCCGGTGTCGATCAACGCGTCTACCGTCGTGGGCGGCTGCGCTCCAATCTGGCGCAAGTGGGTGCGGTTGTAGTACAGGACCAGGCAATCCACGCCCTGCGGGAACCCCCAGGTCTGGCCTTCGAACGAGACCACGGAGCGCGCGGCGGGGATGTGTTCGGCAAGGTTCACGTGGGTGTCGAGCGGAACGATGAGGCGCTCAGAGGCCAACTCCGGCACCCAGGCGATCTCGGCACGGGCGAGGTCCGGGCCATTGTCCGTGCGCAGCGAGGTGCGCAGGCGATTGCGTGCCGCCCCAAACGGCAGGACCGTGACCTCCACCCTTACGCCCGGGTGCTCGGACTCGAACTGGCGCACCAGAGTTTCGACGGTCTTGGTTTCCTCGGCGTTGAAGGTGTGCCAGAAGGCTATCGTCGTGGACGGTTGAGGAGCGGACGCGCCGCATTCGCAGCCGCCCAGGCCCAGCGCGAGGAGTAGAAGCAGCAGGATGGGACTTCGAGCATTCTTCCAGGAAGTGTCTACGGACCTGCAAGAGAACGAAGGCGGACCCGCGTGGGACTGGCGTGACTTCTTCTCGCTCATCGCCATCTCGGCGCTCCTGACGGTTTTCTATTATTGGGGACGGCCTCGGTTCTACCGACGCAGTCTCCAAAATGACCTGTCGAGCTGGTTTGAAACCGGCGGCGACGATCTGCTCTTTGGAGTCCTACCCTACTCCTATTGGGCTGTCGCCAGTGTGGTCATCCGGATGTTGATCCCGGTGTTCATCATCGTCGTCCTCTTCCGGGAGCCGATCCGGGACTACGGTTACCGCATCAAAGGTGCCGTCGCGCATGGGAAGATCTATCTCCTGCTGTACGCCGTAATGTTTCCCGTGGTGCTCGGTGTGAGCTTCACGCGCTCGTTTCAGCACAAGTACCCGTTCTACAAGAACGCGATGCTCGGCGCCGACCACTTTCTGACCTACCAGCTGTTCTATGGGGTGCAGTTTGTGGCGCTGGAGGCCTTCTTCCGGGGTTTCATGCTGTTCGCGCTGCACCGCAGGTTTGGGTACTACGCCATCCCGATCATGACGATCCCCTACTGCATGATTCACTTTGGGAAGCCGCCAGCGGAGACGTTTGGGGCGATCATCGCCGGGCTGGCCCTCGGCTACCTGGCGCTCAAGAGCAAATCCTGGGTGTACGGCGCGGCCTTGCACTGGGGCATCGGGATTACGATGGATCTGCTGGCCATCCTCCAGAAGGGTGGCTTCAAGTAGGCGGGCGTTCCTACTCGACGCAGACGAC
>CALBXO010000625.1 GCA_937890335.1 uncultured Pseudomonadota bacterium
GCTTCTGGCGTACCTGGATGAGACGTTCAGCCGGGCGGGCATCGGGTGGTACCCCAACTCCACCTTCCTGCACCTGGACACCCGCCCGCGTAGCTATTGGTGGACCGACACCTCAGGCCCGGGACAGAGCCAACGCCTGCGCGAACGCACGCCTCGCAAGAAGAAGCGCGGCAAGGACTCAACCCAGAAGTCAGTCCACCTGTCCCACAAACGGCTCTACGGTCGCTGGTAGCCCGCGGCCCCTCATCGGGGTTCCGGTACCGGCTCCACAGTCAGCGTCAACCGACCAAATCGGTCCGACGGGGTCATTCGCAGCCGCATGCCGCGTCTCCACGGCACCTCCCGAACCTCATCGACGCCCTCAAACTCAGGATGGGCGACAGCCGCGAAGACCGCGCGGCGATCCTGCGGCCCGAGATCTGCCTTGTACTTGAGGATCACCGAATCAACGCGCCCGGTCCTCACGTTCCGGAAGAGGATGACCTCCTCAAGGATCTCGCTGGCATCGATATCGAAGCGCTGAAACGCGCCGGGCACCTCCGCCGCGCCGGGCCATGTGGCCGCTACCGAGGCGGCGGCCTGCGCAGGCTCGGCGTCCAGGACCGTGTCCACAAACTGAGCCGGAAAGCGGGGCTCTGGGGCCGTCGGCGCGGATGGGCATCCGCTGAGGACGGCCGCGGATACGATCACCAGGATCAACAGGCGTCGAGCGGGCACATCTGCTCCAGGTGGGGACAACAGACCCGGACACCATTGTCTCGATCCGATGTCACCTCTCAGCCGTATCATCTGCAGGAACGCGACACAAAGGGCGTTCATTCGTCACGCCGCGCCTGGCACGATCCGTGCGATGCGTTTTGGTCAGGCATAGCCCGCCCAGGTGGGCTGTTGCCCCCAAGACCGCGGCGGGGCGGCCGCAGTTGGAGATGAGCCATGATGACAACAACCGGTAACTTCCCTGCGATTGTTCGACCCACCGTGGACGAGGAGAGCCTCACCACGACCCAATTTGGCGTCCGGGTCCTCGGCGCCCTGCTGGCCATCGCCGTCCTCGGCGCTGCCGCCGTGCAAGCCCTCATCGTCCTCTGAGAAGTCCGACCCATCTCCATGGACGAAAAACACCGGCTGTGATGTTCTGCCGGTGACGTGAAAGAGTTCCTCGACAGTGTTGCGTTCCGACTGCGCGCCCGGCGCGCGTTGGCGCGATCCGGCTGGGTCAGCTCCGGCGCAGCGGTCCTGTGCGGCGTCCTGGTCGCGATCGCCGGTTTCTGGCACATGCCGTTGCTCACGGTGGCAGCCTGGGCCGTGCTGGTGGCCTGCGCGGTGGCGACCGCCGGCCTCTTTCTGACGGTTCGTTTCACGCGGGCCGAGGCGGCGCAGGTCGCAGATCTGGTCCTCGACACACAGTCCCTGTTTGTGACGGCCATCGACCCGAGCCATGCCGCCACACAACAAGCGCACGATGCCTGCGCGACGCGCGCAGGCGAGCTCGCCCGACAAACCGCACCCTCCCGCGTCGTTCCGCTCCGATTCGGGGCCCGATGGCTCGCAGCCCTGCTCCCTGCGCTGGCGGCCTGCGCCATCGTCTTCGCGCCCCGCGCAGCGCCTCCAGCTGCGCCCGCGCAGCCCGCAGACGTAGCCACGGCCGCCGCGACGCTGGACAAACAGGCAGACCGGCTCGAGAAGCGCGCCAACGCAGAAGATCTTGCGCGGGCCGAGCGCCTTCGGCGGCTCTCGCGCCGGCTCAAGAGCGGAGACCTGAACCGCCGGCAGCCCCTCGAAGAGCTCGGAGACCTCAAGCGAGAGCTCCGGGCCGAAAAGCTACAAAAGACGACGCAAGCCCAGCGGGCGCGGCGCGCGGCGGAGGCCGCGGGCCACAGTCTGGGCGAGGGGGAGACCACCCGACAGCTGGGCAACGAGCTGGCCAAAGGGGCTCGGTCACGCAGCCAGGCCGAGCGCGATGCCGCCGCCAAGAAAGCGCAGGAGCAGCTGCGCGAACTGGCCAAACTCGACCGCGAGGACCGCGAGAAGGCGGCTGCCGAGCTGGAGCGCGCCGCGCAGAGGGCCAGGGCCCAGGGCAACAACGAGCTCGCCGAAGCACTCGAGGCCGCGGCCGGCGCCGTCCGCAGTGGGGATCCTGCGGCCGCCGAGGCCGCGGGGAACGAGCTCGCCGAGGCCATGCGCAACCTGGGCAGCGGGACGCCCGGCAACGAGCAGCTCGACCAGGCGCTCGCGGAGGCGCAGGCGGCCCTGGATGGTCAGCCGATGCCCGGTCAGGGCGGGGACGGTCAGGGCAGCGAGAGCGACATCGCACCCGGCCCGCGCAATTGGGCCGAGGGCCCTCCCGGTGATCCGAAGGAGGGCGGCGCCTCGGGCGCGGGCAAGGGCCACTCCGACACAGAACAACCCGGCAAACTGGCCGAGGGCGGCCACCAGGACGCCAACCGGTTCTCGGACAATCGGCCCGACAACTGGAACGAGGAGTACAAGGAGCTCTACGAGGCCGCTCTGCTCAACAGCGACAGCAGGATCAACACGCGCGTGAAGGGCGAACGCAGCGGCGACGGCAAGGTGCAGGTCGTGCGCGGGGGACAACAGGCCCCACGTCCGGAGCAGGCCCGCGGGGCGATCGCCAAACTGCCCGTCGGCTACGCCGAGGAAGCCAGACAGGCGGTGGACGGCGAGACGGTGCCGCCGGGCTACCGGGACGCCGTCAGGGACTACTTCAACGCCGAGAAGTAATGACGTTGCTCGGTGGGTGCTGTGGGCTCATGGTATCGATCGGGGTCGCTGCAGCTGTCGTGGCGTGGATACTTCAACGGCAAATCGGACGGCAGTTGGACCGGGCGCAGGAGAGGGTGACGCGAGAATGACCGAAGACTTCGAGGCTGCCGCGCAGCGATTTCAAGAGGCTGTGGCCCGCGTCGAGGCCGCCGTCGGCCAGGTCCTCGTGGGCCAATCGGCCGTGGTCCGGCAGGTCCTCACCGCCATGTTCGCCGGTGGGCATGTCCTGCTCGAGGGGGTGCCCGGGCTCGGCAAGACGCTGCTGGTTCGCACCCTGTCGCAGGCGCTGGACCTGAACTTTGGCCGCATCCAGTTCACACCGGATCTCATGCCCGCGGACATCCTCGGGACGACCGTCATTGTCGAGGGAGACGGCAACCGCGAGTTTGTCTTCCGCAAGGGCCCCGTCTTCACGCAGATCCTGCTTGCGGACGAGATCAACCGTGCGACACCCAAGACCCAATCCGCACTGCTGGAGGCGATGCAGGAGGCGTCCGTCACAGTCGCCGGCGAAGTCCACCGCCTGCAGCAACCCTTCATGGTCCTGGCGACGCAGAATCCGCTGGAGATGGAGGGCACGTACCCGCTGCCGGAAGCCCAGCTGGATCGCTTCCTCTTCAAGGTGGACGTGCCCTACCCCACGCTGGATGAACTCAGTGAGGTCATCGACCGGACGACGAGCACCACCCACAACACGGTGGACGCAGTCATGGGACAAGAGGAGCTGCTCGCGCTGCGCGAGGTGGTGCGCGCCGTGGTCGTGGCCGAGCCCGTCAAACGCTATGCCCTGCGGCTCGTCCTGGCCACGCAGCCCAGCGTCGACGGCGCCCCCGAGGTCACCCGCAGCTTCGTCGAGTACGGCGCGTCGCCCCGCGCCGCCCAGGCGATCATTCTTGGCGCCAAGGTACAGGCGCTCCTTGCTGGCCGGACGCAGGTGGATTACATCGACGTGCGCGCGGTCGCCAAGCCGGCGCTTCGGCACCGTCTCCTGCTCAACTTCGAGGGCGAAGCCACCGGGCTGACGCCGGACGGCCTCGTCGATCAACTCCTGGACTCCGTGGATGATGTGGATGCGCGTCTCAAACGCGAAGCAAGCTAGTACCCGGTGCCTCGGGCTCCCGAGCGTCAGCGTGGCCGCATTGATCGGAGTGCTGGCCGCGTGCTCCCCGCCCGAGGCGGTCTCCGAACCACCGCTGCGACCGTTCCCCCTCGTGACCGCTAACCCGGACGCCGGCAGCATGGAGGAGCGCGAGCAGCGCATCCTCGACGAGTTCGAGCGCACCGGCCTCATCCCCATGGACGAGCCGATTACCGGAGAGGTCGTCGACGGAGAGCCTGCGATTGGCGACGACATCCTCGGCGAGCTCGTCCCTGATCCTGGCGAGGAGGGCGCGGGCACGGACGACGCGGACGCCCCCGTCCCCGCCGGCGACGGGTCTTCCATCCACGTAGCCACGCCCGAGGGGCTCGGCGCGGACGTGTTTCGCGCCATGATCACGCAGGACGGCGAGCTCTTTGACCAACTGCTCATCGACGCCACGTCGCTTCAGGCGCTCGCCAAGGTCAAAGAAGCCACCGCAAAGACCAGGGTCGACCGGCTGCGCCACGCGTCGCGAAAAACGTTTGACCTGCTCGGCGCCAGGAAGATGTCGGAGGCGCCCGAGGGCGGCATGGCCACCAAGCTGGTCTACGTCCGCACCCGCATTGGAAAGGGCGCGACCATCTGGGGCAAGGAGCCGCGCCGCGGCGAAGACACCGTCCAGTATTGGAACAACGCAGTGGTCTTCCGGCTCGCCAAGGACGACGACGCGGGGATGCCGATCGTCCCCTCCACGGACGAGGAGGACGAGTCCGGCGGGCCGTACTTTGAGCTGGCGCTCGGCCGGATGCTCAAGACACCCAACGGCTCCTGGAAGCTGGCCGCAGCCCCGTCGCTGTCAAACCCGTTCCACGTCTGGCTTCGCGCCGGATTCCACCTCAAGGCCGAGATGCTCACACCGGAGCACCACCCCTTCCCGCTGTCCGTGGGCAATTTCTGGCGCTACCGCGTGCGCCGGACGGGAGAGGAGACGCCGGACGAGGTGCTGGATGCCACCGCCGAGGAGGTCCGGATTGAGGTGACCGAGATCGACAAATACGACGGATACAGGATCGTCACGCTGCGCCGCACCCACACGCAGGAGAAGAAGAACGTGTCCACGCAGCGCCTGCTGGTCACGCCGCGACGGCTCTACTTCTGCACCAGCTACTGCAAGTACAAGGGTAAGGATCTGGCGTACATCCTGGGCTATGTGCGGATCAACACGCCGCTGCTCGTCTTCCCCGCGACGCCGGGAATGGGCTGGCGCACCGGCGGGCGGGCCCCCACATCGAGCAGCCGCTCCACCTACGACATCAGAGAGAGCCTGGAGGATGTCTCCGTGCCTGCCGGGCAGTTCGCCGAGACGCTGGCCGTGTCCGGCAAGCGCGAGGTCCGCTGGTTCAAACCAGGCGTCGGGATTGTCCAGCGGCAGGTCCAGACCGAGGGCGGCGCGCGCACCCAGGAGCTGCTCGAATACCGCGTCCTGACCACCGAGTGAGCCCTGTGTTCGACTGGGAGAGCAAGCTGGCGACGATCCCGGACCATCCGGGCGTGTACCTGATGAAGGACCGAAAGGACCGCATCGTGTACGTGGGCAAGTCCGTCAACCTCAAGGCGCGTGTCCGCTCCTACTTCACGGGCGGCGACACACGTCCGTTCGTCGCACGGCTCACGCGGGTCCTGGGCGACATCGAGACCGTGCTGACCGCCAACGAGAAGGAGGCGCTGCTTCTCGAGAACAACCTCATCAAGCAGCACAAGCCCCGCTACAACGTGATGCTGCGCGACGACAAGACGTACCTGTCGCTGGCCATCGACACGAAGGCCAAGTGGCCCCGCGTGGTCGTGGTGCGGCGGTCGCGGCGCCGCGGTGTCCGGTACTTTGGGCCCTACCACGCCGCCAAAGCGGCTCGCCAGACGCTGACGCTGCTCAACCGCCATTTCATGCTGCGCACGTGTCCGGATTCCACGCTCAACAACCGGTCCCGACCCTGCCTTCAGTACCAGATCAAGCGCTGTCCCGCTCCGTGCGTCTTCGACATCGATCCAGACGGGTACAAGGAGCATGTGCAGGAAGCGATCTTGTTTCTTGAGGGTCGGTCCACCGAGCTCAACGAGCGCCTGGCTGACAAGATGAACGCGGCCGCCGACGACCTCGAGTTTGAGTCGGCGGCGCGCTACCGCGACCAGATCCAGGCCATCGCCCGGGTCATGGAGCCGCAGAGCGCGGAGAGCGATCACCGCCTGGACCAGGACGCCTACGGCCACCACCGCGAGGGCGACCGCATCATCATCCAGGCCCTCTATGTGCGCCGCGGCAAGCTCGAGAGCACACGGTGTTTCGACTTCAAGGACCACGAGGTTCCCACCGCCGAGCTCTACTCCAGCTTTCTGAACCTCTACTACCAGGGCGGCGGGGTCATTCCCCACGAGGTGCTCCTGCCCACGACGCTCGAGGACGCCGACGCGCTCGCCGAGGTCCTGGGGGATCTGCGTGGCACCAAGGTGTCCATCGTGACCCCGACGCGCGGTCGCAAAAAGGAGCTGGTTCAGGGCGCGCAGCGCAACGCGCTCAACAGCTTCCAGCAGGCCCAGACGCGGGACGGTCACGCCGCCGACCTCGTCACCAAGCTCCAGGCTCGCCTCAAACTCACCAACACGCCGATGCGCATGGAGTGCTACGACATCTCCAACTTCCAGGGCAAGCAGATCGTGGGCTCCATGGTGGTGTTTGACGAGGGCGAGCCGGACAACGCGAGCTACCGGCACTTCAAGATCCGTACGACCGACACACAGGATGACTTCGCGTCGATGTACGAAGTGCTCACGCGCCGGTTCAAACGGACCCTGGAAGGCGACTGGCCCAAACCGGACCTGGTCGTCATCGACGGTGGGAAGGGCCAGCTCGGGCAGGCCATCGCGGTCCTCACTGACCTTGGCATTCACGACGTCGACGTAATCTCGTTGGCCAAGGCCAGGGTGGAGGCCGACATGCAGGCCTCGGAGGTCGTCTCCAGCCCGGAGCGCGTGTTCCTGCCGGGGCGCCGCAACCCCGTCATCCTGCGGCAGAACAGCGCCGAGCTCTTCCTGCTCACCCGAATCCGGGACGAGGCCCACCGGTTTGCCATCACCTTCCACCGCAAGCAGCGGCGCAAGGCGACGATCCGCAGCGCGTTGGACGACGTGCCGGGCGTGGGCAAGAAGCGGCGCAAGGCGCTGCTGGAGCACTTTGGCACGCTCCAAAAGATAAAGGACGCGTCCCTGGCCGAACTGACAGCGGTGGACGGTGTCAGTGCAAGCACGGCGACTGCAGTCTACGTGTTCTTCAACTCGGCGGCCGAGTAGGCAGCACCCACCCCATACCCCCTGCTCCGCGCAGGCGTGCGCGCGTGTAGCACGCTTGATTCCAACCCGCCGTTGGCGTAGTCTGCGCGCCCACGATCCAGGGAGAGGCATGGGACTGAAAACCAAGCGCAAGGCCCGCCGCGGAGGCGGTCGCCGCAGTAAGCTCACCGGCAAGGGCCGCGAGCTGCTTGGACGGGCGCTGGCAGCGATCAACCCCGCACCGACCAACAGCAACTGGAAGGCGCTCGTGTCTGCCGTGGGCAAGGACTACCGCCTGCAGAGCTACACGGACGGCCTGCTGGCGCAGAACCCCCAGCTGGACCGGGAATGGGCCGCGCTCTGGGTCGCCCATGGCGCGTCTTGCATGCAGGGGCAGGTGGAGTTCGCCAACGACCTCTACGCGATCCTCATCGAGAACTATCCCCGCGACTACTACACCGAGTTCCAGCGTGGACGCTTCTGCCGGGAGTACCTCGCCGAGTACTTTGACGCCCGCGCCCACCTCCGTTTCGCCGTCGCGCTCTACCCCGACGGGATCGACGCCTATTTCCAGCTCGGGCTGCTCTACGATCTGCTCGGGATGCCCGAGTACGCGTTCCAGTTTGAAGAGCAGGCCTACCAGAAGGCCAAGGAAGCCGGCTCGGAGCTGTACAAGCTGCGCGCCCACCTGAGCTTCAACCAGGCGGTCGCCATGTGGCAGGCCTCAAGGCCCTATGGCGACATCAAAGCGTACCTGAACCGGGCCCTCGACGAGTGGCCCGAGTACGAGCGCGCGTCCAACTTCCTCGAGAGCCTGCCGGAGGACAATGACCTTGATCCCCGCGGTCGGTACTCCATGCAGCGCTTCACGGACGACGTGAAGCAGAACCGCCCCGCGTTCCAGATCATCGACCCGGACTGAGCTCCCTTCCATGTCGGACTTCGTTCTACCAACACGCATCGCCGTCCACCGCTATCAGCAGATGAAGGTGGAGGCCATCCTCAACACGCCGTACCAGGTCACGGAGGAGCTCACGCCCGTCCAGGCCGTCCTTGGTGGCGCAGACATCGACGCGACACTCAGCGCGTTGGATCTGCAGGCGGACGACGCCGAGATCGCGGAGGACATCCTCCACGACGCCCTCGGCGGCGGCGAGCTGGACGAGATCTACGGCCCGCGCGGCGGCATCTTGTCCATCCTGCTGCCCACAGCTGGCCCCGACGACGACCTCATCTGGCAGGCGGTCGAACAAAAAGCCCCGGGCGCGCTGACGCAGAACGCCTTCGTCAACGCCGCCCACGAGCTTTTTGGCGGACTCACGCCCGCACAGGTGTGGGCCGGCGCCGGGAAATCCGAGTGGCAGCTCGCCCAGGGCTACCTGCCCACACTCTGGAACCAGTTCAAAGACGAAAAGTTCGCCACACCCGGAGCCGCCAACACCGCGTGGCTCAGCAAGCTCCGGCTCTGGTCGTACAACCCCGCCCAAGGGTTCAACGGCCGCGTCATCGACATCATCCGCGACGAACGCGACCGCAACCTCAAGCTGCGCCTCGACTACTGCACGGAGAAGGGCATCGACACGCCTTTCGCCGCGCTCGACGACTGACGGCGACGCCAGGACCATATGACTGAAACCACCGATCCGGGCCTCGACGCCCTCGACGCCGTCAAAGAGAACCTGCAGGCCGCACCGGTCAGAGCCGACGACGCCTACGACGCCAGCGACATCCAGGTGTTGGAAGGCCTCGAGGCCGTCCGCAAGCGGCCCGGTATGTACATCGGCGATACGGACAATGGAGACGGCCTGCACCACATGGTGTACGAAGTCGTCGACAACGCCGTCGACGAAGCGCTCGCCGGACACTGTGACCGCGTGAGCGTCATTCTTCACGCCGACGGCTCCGCGTCGGTCGAGGACAACGGGCGCGGCATCCCCGTGGGCATCCACGAGAAGACCGGTAAATCCGCCGCCGAGGTCGTCATGACCGTCCTGCATGCGGGCGGTAAATTCGACCAGAACTCCTACAAGGTCTCCGGCGGTCTGCACGGCGTCGGCGTGTCCGTCGTCAACGCGCTCAGCGAGCATCTCACGCTGGAGATCCGCCGCGAGGGCAAGGTCTGGCGCCAGGAGTACGAGCGCGGAAAGCCGACCTACGACGTCAAGGTCATCGGCAACACCCGGCGCACGGGGACCAAGGTCCGCTTCCTCCCCGACCGGCAGATGTTCAGCCTCACGGAGTTCGACTTCGACATCCTCTCCGCCCGGCTCAAGTGGCTGGCGTACCTCAACAAGGGGCTCGCCATCTCCATCTACGACGAGACCGGTGAGGAGGCCAAGCGCCACGACTTCCAGTTCGAGGGCGGGATCAAGCAGCTCGTCGGCGCGCTCGGGAAGAACAAAAACGTCCTCCACGACGAGCCCATCTACATCGAGGCCGAACGGCCCCTGAGCGACACCGGCGTCGCCAATGTCGAGATCAGCTTCCAGTGGAACGACAGCTACAACGAGCAGATCTACTGCTTCACCAACAACATCCGAAACAAGGAAGGCGGGACCCATATGTCCGGCGTGCGCGCCTCGCTGACGCGCACGGTCAACGCCTACGCCGCCTCGGAGAACCTGCTCAAGGGCTGGAAGGGGACCCTCGAGGGCGCCGACATTCGTGAGGGACTCGCCGCCGTCGTCAGCCTCAAGATGCCGGACCCGAAGTTCTCCTCACAGACCAAGGACAAGCTCGTCTCCAGTGAGATCAAGGGCATCGTCGAGTCCGTCGTCAACGAGAAACTGGCCCAGTACTTCGAGGAGCACCCCGCCGAGGCGCGCGCCATCGTCGGCAAAGCCGGAGACGCCGCCCGCGCCCGTGACGCCGCGCGCAAAGCCCGCGAGGCCAGCCGCAAGAGCGCGCTGAACTCTGTGGGCTCCCTGCCCGGCAAGCTCGCCGATTGTCAGGAGAAAGACCCCAGGCTCAGCGAGATCTACATCGTCGAGGGTGACTCCGCGGGTGGCTCGGCCAAACAAGGGCGCGATCGCAAGAACCAGGCGATCCTCCCGCTGCGCGGCAAGATCCTCAACGTAGAAAAGGCGCGCTTCGACAAGATGCTCTCCAGCCGCGAGATCATGACGCTGATCGCCGCGCTCGGCTGTGGCATCGGTGAGGAGCACTTCAACATCGAGAAGCTGCGCTACCACTACATCATCATCATGACGGACGCCGACGTCGACGGTAGCCACATCCGGACGCTGCTGCTGACGTTCTTCTACCGGCAGATGCCCGAGATCATCGACCGCGGCTACCTGTACATCGCGCAGCCGCCACTGTTCAAAGTCAAGAAGGGCCGCCGCGAGCAGTACCTCAAGGACGACAAGGCGTTCCAGAGCTACCTGATCGACACCGCCACCAACGACGTTCGCGTCGTCGGCCGGCAGGAGATCAGCGGTGAGGAGCTCGCCCAGTTTGTCGCCCAGCTCGCAGACTACCGCTCCACTCTCGTCCGGCTGGAAAGACACGGCGATCCCCGCGTCCTCGATACCGCCATCAACCTCGGCCTGTCCTCGGCAGATCTGGACAACGAGGAGACAACCACCGCCAAGGTCGAGTCCATGCTGGCCGTGCTGCGCGAGGCCCATCCGACGGTGGCCTGGCCGGACCCCGTCATCGAGACCATCGTGGCCGACCCGCCCTCGGGCGAGGAGGACGACGACGAGAGCATCGACGAGGGCGAGCTGGACGAGCGCACACACTCCCGTGGCATGCGGGTGACCTTCCTGTCCCGGATGCAGGGGACAATGACCCGGACCATCTTCGACTCCACCTTCATGGAGCTCGGGTCCATGCGCCGTCTGCGGGAGATCAAGGCGCGGTACGAGGCGGTTCATGGCGACGCCGGCACAGAGGTCTGGCGCGGCAGTGAGGACGCGCCTGAGATTCTCCACACCCAGAACGACCTGCTCGACTACATCCTCGAACTCGGTCGAAAGGGCCTCGGCATTCAGCGGTACAAGGGACTGGGCGAGATGAACCCCGATCAGCTCTGGGAGACCACGATGGATCCCGAGACGAGAACCCTCCTGCAGGTCCGCGTGGACGACGCCGTGGAGAGCGACGAGCTGTTCACCGTCCTGATGGGAGACGCCGTCGAGCCCCGCCGGGACTTCATCGTTGAGCACGCCTTGGACGTGCGAAACCTCGACGTCTAATAAGTATTCAAGCTGTCGCCAGCTGGGACCGATCAACCGGGTACAACGCACCCGTCGGACCTCATGCTGGACACCCAATCATCCCAGGCTCACCGCAGCACCACAGCCCGCAGAGTCCTGCTCGTTGACCCGAGCAGAGACGATCGGCTTGCGCTGCGTGACACCCTCGCCGCCACCGGCCTATCCGTCGAAGTGACCGTCACTCCGAGCATCGGGACGGCGCGCGCGCTCCTCGACTGCAACGCGTTTGACTGCACGTTGGTGTGCCTGTCGCTCGCGTCGCAGGAGGCCCTCGGTTTCATCGCCGACGCCTCGCGCGCGAGCACGGTCATCGCCCTCTCCACAGGTGACATGAGCCTGAGCGGCAACGCCGTCCGCGCTGGGGCCCAGGACATCCTGGTCAAGTCCCAGACAGACGCGGCGAGTTTGCGCCGTTCGCTGCTCGAGGGGCTGGCCCGGCGACAGCAACCCAAAGGTTTCACGCGCGACGCGCCCACGCAGCAGATCGCCGCGCCCAAACGCACGCCCACCACCGAGGACATTACCGACAAGGTCACGCGGCTGCGGGATCGCGCCGGGCTCAACCGTCGCCTGAGCGAACTCACCGTCGCCGCACGCACCACAGGCGCGGGCTTTTGCCTGGTGCTGATCGCCGTGGACCAATTGGTGGAGTTTGAGTTTGTCCACGGCGCGGAGGCCCGCGACGAGCTGCTCGCCGAGGTTGGCCGCTTCCTGCGCAAACTGCGCGGCCGCGTCGACACCGTCGCTCGGTTCGACACAGATCGGTTTGCGCTGCTCGTCACCAACTCGGACGTCATGGAGTGCATGATGCTGGCGGAACGTGTGCGCAAACGCCTGACCGGATGCTTCAATGGCGCCTGCGAGGGCGTCACGGTCAGCTTTGGCGTGGCCGAGTTCCAGCAGGACTCCGGCACGGTCAAACAACTCATTGCCGCGGCGGAAGTCGGCCGCCGCAACGCACAGCGTCGCGGAGGCGGCGTCGGGGTCGCTGCCGAAGCCGCCTGAGAGTGTCGCTCGCCTGGGTTGACTGACGGGCGGCGCTTCCCGAGACGCTACGGCTCGAAGAAGGGGACCGCCCCCAGAGACCCCAGGGCCGGGCGGCGCCAGACGCGCAGCTGTACGGCGCGGGCGTCTGGGCTCATGGAGCGCAGGGCGGCCACGAGGCGGGGGGCCAATTGCGAATCGAGCGCGTGTCGCTCCGCGTCGGTCAGGGAGGCCATCACCTCGTCAAAGAACTCCGCCTCGACCTCGCCGATGGCAAGGGCCACCGCCGCACGATCCACGTCCTCCTGGAGATCTTGCATCGCGCGCCAGGCGCGGCGGTACGCGCCGCGCACACGTTCATCTTCGACCGCCTTTCCGGCCGCGACGAGCGCCTGGAGGCTGCGGCCCCAAACCGCCGGCATCGGCAGCTTCTCCTCTGTCGCATCGGGGACCTGCGGCGCCGGGGACTCGCTCACCCGCGTAGGGTCGCGCAATTTGCGCAGTCTGGGGCCCGCGACCGCCACGTCCGGCGCCCGCTCATGCCCTCCAGCGACCCGCGCCTTCCATGCATCGATCTCCACGGCGACGAACTTGCGGCAATTCCACATGGAGCGCGGCGGCTGCTCAAACGTATCGAACGCCGCGCGCAGACCACGGCACACCACCTCGATGGGGACGCCGGCCTCGCGCCATTTGCGCAGCAGCTCCACATCGCGCGCCGAGAGCATGAGCCCGACCTGGGTCAGACCCAGGAAATAGGCCTCGGCCTGCTGGAGGTATCCAAAACCAGTGGGGGAGTAAACGGACACGGCGAGCGGTCGCTCAGCCTCCCGTGATCTTCTCGGCCAGGCGCT
>CALBXO010000626.1 GCA_937890335.1 uncultured Pseudomonadota bacterium
ACATTTCGGCCTGCGAGGCGACCCCGCGGGGCGCGGGCACCAGCTGCACCGACGGCCGCTGCTTCTGTGAGCACTTCATCGTGCGGGTTGAGGTCAAGCGCCCGGCCGCCGATGGCGAGCTGCCCAACCGCGAGTGCGAGGCCCTGCCGAACACGGAGGACATCCGCTGCATCCTGGTGGAGGGTCCGGCCGCTGACTTCGTCGTCGACTACAACGCCACCATGTGCGAGCACTCGAACATGGCGGTCGAGTTCACCGGCTACCAGCCGGCCCTCAATGACCAGGTCATCGTGCGCTACCCGCGCAGCTTGACGCTGGCTACCGCGCCCGCGCCCGAAGAAGATCCCCAGGACGATACGCCTGAAGACGGCGAGTAGCTCGGAGCATGTAGCACATTGACTCCCGTCGCCTCGTCGGCCAAACAACACCGCCTTCCGCACGGCCTTCGGCCGACGATACTGCGGTATCGCCGTCCGGCGGCCGCACGAAATTCGGCGCTGTTTGTCTCGCCGAGGCTCGGTCCGCCAATGCGCTACACGCTCCTCGCCCGGCGGGCCTCCTGCGCCGCAGCGAGCCCGCCCGATTCTGCGCTCTGACGCGCGACTCCCATCCAGATCAGAACGTGACCGGGGGCAGAATGAACACTGCCCGGGGTCCTTCTGCGTCCGTGGCGCGGCGTGTCATGGCGTAGGAGATGTTGCCGACGAGCAGCGACGTGCCCAGCGCCGCGAAGATTGTGAGCACGGGCCAGTCGTCGATGTCTACCAGCAGATTCGCCACGTAGAAACCGCCCACACCACCCAGCACAGATCCTGCGATCAATGCGCCGGACGCCAGGAAGATGTTCTTGGGGCGCGAGCCGTAGGCGCCGTCTACGAGCCATGCGTTGAATGTGAAGACGACGGGCGCCACGGCAAAGGTGAGGAGGGCCCCGACGCCCGCGATGACCAGACCGCTCATGGCGATGGCCGCCGCCTCATCCCAATAGCCCAGCGTGAAGAGGTAGCCGAGCGCGCCGATCAGCGCCATGGCCGCTCCCACGCCCATGACGGCGAAACCGACCCCAATCGTTCCGACCCCGAGGAGGTTGGTGGCGCTGAGCACCAGCGCCTCGCTGGTTCCGATGTCGCCCTCCGTGATCGCGATCAACGCCACCGGTGACCCAACCCACGCGGACAGGGTCCAGAATCCGAGCGCCACGACGCCGGCGGCCTCCAGGACCTCACTGTCGTCCGGCTCCACACGCGGCGCCAGGGGCCTTTCCTGCGGGCGACTGGCCCCCGCCTCGTCGGGTGAACTCTGCCCCTGGTCGTCGTCACCTTCGGAGTCAAACTCCGCGTCGGGCCGGTCTGATTCCAGGTCTTCCAGAGATTGGGCTGCGGCCTGGCCGGCGGTGAACGCGAGCAGGAGCAGAGCGAGGGTGAGCATGCGTAGTGCGTTGGACATGGCGAAACTATGCGATAGCGCCGCCGCGACAACAATCACGAAAAACTGGTGCATGTCCTCTGATGTGGGTAGATGGTCCTACATGTAGGACGACGTACGGGGTTGGGCGTGAATGGACGCCCACGCACCACGTTCACCGATAGATTGCTACACCACGGAGGGAGTCATGGCCGCGAAGAAGAAGGTTACGTTGTACGTGCCCGAAGACATGTTGCAGGAGACCAAGGAGGAGGCGTTGCGACAGGACCGCAGCATCTCCTGGATCTTCCAGACCGCCTGGCGGTTGTCCCGCGATGAGATGCGGCGCTACCCCGGGGTGGACGACCTCTGGTCCCCCGAAATCGAGGAGCGCGAGGCCAGCTGAACGGCGCGCCCTGTCTGGGGCCGCCCGGCTGCCAGCGTGACGACGGACCCGTCAGGGTCCGCGTCTGAACTACGCTACAGAACACGACCACCCACTGTGCGCACCCCCCGTCAGGGACGGTGTGCGCCGTGCTCGGATGCGCGCAGAGCGGAATCAGGCCCCCGCTCTGCGCGTGTTCTTCTTGGGCTGCGTCAGGGCACTATTGCTTGAGGTTGACGGTCTCGGCGTAGACCTGGTCCGCGGTGGTGATGGTCCGGGCGTTGGCCTGGTAGCCGCGCTGGGCGGTGATGAGGTTCACAAACTCGGCGGCCAGGTCCACGTTGGACTGCTCGAGGGCGCCACCGAAGATGGCGCCGCGCCCGCCATTGTTGGCGGCGCCGACCACGGGCTCGCCGCTCAGTCCCGTCGCCTGGAACAGGTTCCCACCGACGTTCTCCAGGCCCTGGTTGCTCGCAAATCGGGCGAGCGCGACCCGCCCGAGGGCGACCTCCTCTCCGTTGCTGTACGAGCCGAGGATGCTGCCGTCGGCGTCCACGCGGATGCCCTGCAGGTTGCCGCTGGAGCGGCCGTTCTGCTCGAGCAGGAAGGTGTCGTAGTCGCCCTGCTCGTGCTGCTTGGAGGCGTTGGGGCCCGTGCCTCCCTCGTCGATGGACTCGCCAAAGTCCAGGGTGATGGCCTGCGCGGCAGCGCCGTTGAAGGTGACGCCCAGGGCGTCGCCGGTCTCGGTCTGGAGCTGGCCGTCGGTGTTGAAGGTCAGAGTGCCATTGCCGATCTCGGTGAAGTCCTCGACGCCGCCCGCCTCGGTCTCGTCGGTCTTGACCAGCGCCGTGTACGACCACTCGTTGTCGGCGGTCTTGTTGAAGTAGACGTCCACCTCGTGTGCTTGCCCGAGCGAGTCGTAGACCGTGACGGTCGCGCTGTGGTTGCTCGTGTTGGCCGGGTCGTTGGGGTCAAAGGTGAGGATCTCGGTCTCGTCGCTGCGCAGGCCGATCTGCATCTCGATGCTGTCGGTGGCCTGCGGGGGCAGCGGGGAGGCGGGGATGTTGATGTCGCCGACCTTGTTGCCGACCTCGCCGTCGGCGCCGACCTGGTAGCCCTGGAGCTTGAGGCCGCCGCCCGTGGTCAGGTAGCCCTCGTCGTCAAAGCGGAACTGTCCGGCGCGGGTGTAGAACGAGCCCTCGGTCCCGCCCTGCGTGCCGCGCACCTGGAAGAAGCCCTCGCCGCCGACCGCGAGGTCGGTCGAGGAGCCGGTGGACAGGAACGAGCCCTGCGAAAAGTTCTGGTCCACGCCGGCCATGCGAGAGCCCTGGCCGATGTGGTTGTTGGCGTTGGAGCCCATGACCGTGCGGCCGAGGATCTCCTCGAAGTTGGCGCGGCCCGCCTTGAAGCCCACGGTGTTCACGTTGGCAATGTTGTTACCCGTGACCTCCATGCGCGCTGAGTTGCTGGAGAGTCCACTGACGCCTTGGTACAGGTTGCTGATGATGCTCATGGTTCTTCTCCTAGGCCTCGCCCTGGTCGGTTAGTACTTCTTCGCCGGGAACGTCGACCAGGTCAGGGTCGGGCTCGCCGTCTTCGTTTGTGTCGTTGGTATCGTTGCTGCCGGACCCGATGCCCACCTCGACCACCTGGCCGACGGCGATGCGCTGTCCGTTGATGATGAGTTCTGGGTAGCCGGACTCGTAGGTGACGCCGGTGACGGTGCCGCGCATCTGCGTGGACACATCCACGCGGTTGCCCTCAGCGTCCTCGGCGGACACCTTGAAGGTGTAGTCGCCGTCGGCGACCATCGCGCCGTTGTTGTCCTTGCCGTCCCACCCGATGGTCTGCTCGCCCTTGGCGCTGGGACCGGCCTCGATGGTGCGGACCACCTTGCCGTCGGAGTCGTGGACCGTGACGGTGACGCGGCTGGCGTTGTCCGCCAGGTCCACGCTGAGGTCCTCCGGCTGGCCCATCTTGTGGCCGATGGAGTCCCCCACATAGGTGACCTCCTTGCCGATCATGCCCACCATATTGGTGCCGTTGGAGACGGCCTGGGCTACGGCGAGGTTCTGCATGCCCTCACCGAGTCCGATGAGCTGCTCGAGGCTGGAGAATTGCGCCAGCTGCGCGACGAACTCCTGGTTCTCCATGGGAGACAAGGGGTCCTGGTGTGTGAGTTGTGCGGTGAGGAGCTTGAGGAATTCCTCTTTGCCCAACTCACCCTGGTTTTGTGCCCGGCCACTGCCGGACGTACCTGCACCGAGCGGTGCTAGGGGGTCGCCCACCTGCATGTCGATTCCTCAATGTACCGCGGAAGATGTCCCCTTCCGCCCGGCGTAGCCGGTCCCTGCGCCAGCGTCTGTGCTGGGCTCCTGGTCCGCGCGAGCGCGGTCAATTTGTCAGTCTCTCAGGCTGTGACGTACACAGCGCCGTCGTGGCGCAGCCGGGCTGCCTCCACGTTCTTGTCGGCCGCGCTCTCCACCTCGTCCGGAGCGGCGTTGGTGGCGTCGGCGTCGCGGGCCTCCTCGCGGTGATGAGGACCGTTGCCGGTGTCCTGCGTCAGGTCACCGAGCGTCAGCTCGTGTCCCCGGAGCCGTTCCCCGAGGTCGTCCTTGAGTGCCGCGAGCTCGGCGGGGTCCATCCCAGCGATCTCCACGTCCACTCTCCCGTCCCGGACCTGGACGCGGACCGAGATCCGTTGCCCATCCAGTTCGATCTCGACGCGCGCCGTAGCGTCCGTCTCACCCAGTGAGCTGCGGCCACGAATGATCTCTTCCACAGCAACGGCGACCTTGGCGGTCGGCCTGTTGTGGAGGTTCTCGGCGGTCGCCTCTCCTGGGCTGGAACTCGTATCGACAGTCGCTGTTGGAATCTGAAATCTTGCTGCGGAATCTTCTGGTTTCGAAACCGTGGTGGTCGGTGTCGACGCCTGCTCAGGCGTGTCCCCACCCGTCATGTCCGAGCCGCCGTCCGTCTGCGCACCGAGTTGCTGCGCCGCGACGACGGTCTGCTCCGCCTCGGCCTCGGGTTCTGCCTCGGGCACCGGATCCACCGGCGCCTCTGCCGGGGCTTCAGCGCGGAGCCTGTCGGCCCAGAGGTTCATGCCAAGATCGGCGGTGGCCGCGGCGGCGTTTCGTTCCATGACGATCACTGCGCCAAGCTGCGCGGTGTTCTCCACCTGGGCGATCGCAGCGTCAGCCGCTCGGCCTGTGTCAGCCACAACCGGGTCCGCGGCTGCGTTGGCTTGGCCCGGTGCGGTGACGGGGGCGAGCTCAGCGGCCCGCCGGGGCGCGGCGCTGCCCTCCTGTTGCGGGGCGGGTCCAATGGGGGCGGCTTGCGCGTCGGCCCGCTCCGCGGCGCTGTGGAGATCCGGGGTGGTGGTCCAGGCCGCGCCAAAGTGTCCGCCCATTCGTGGATCGGATCCACCGGCCCCGGCGGCGGGTGCCGGCGCTGGACCCGTGTTGTCCTGGGGCGTCGCCACATCTACGGCGAGCCCCTCGGCGATTGCGGCGAACAAGGGGACCGGAGCGGCGTCCTCCTCCTCTGCGGCGGGTTCGACCTGGATTCCGCCGGCCTCTTGTTCGGGCTGCGCGAGCACGGGCTGACCCATCCAGCCAAAGCCGGTCAGATCCGCGTCCTCGGGTCGGGCTGGACCTTTCTGCGCAGTGTCCGGGTCCTCAGACCCCTGGATTCGCGGTGCCTTGTCGTCGTCGGCGCCGGACGCACGAGCGAAGGCAGCCTCAAACTCCGGGTTCTCCGTGGAGCCAGGTCGCACGTCGTGGGTTCGCGCCGGTTTGGGCGGCGCGGCTGCGGCTATCGGCAATGGGTTCATGGGTCAGTTGGTGTTCTCGGACATCGCACCGGTCAGGGCGGCGGCGTGTCCGGGCTCGATCAGCGCCAGGATCTCGGCGGCGCGCTTCTGCTCCAGTCGCAGCAGCACGTCCACGGCCAGATCCGGCTTGGTCTTCTCAAGCATCATGGCGGCACCGTCGGGCTTCATTTCGCCCACGATGCCGACGAGCTTCTCGAGCCGCTCCTTGCGCTCGGCGTTGCGTCGGGTCTCCCAGCTGGTCATGCGGTCTTCGAACGCTTTGCGCTGGGTGGCGATCTCCTCGAGCTGCGCCTTGAGGTCGGCGCGTGCGCCTTCGATGGCGGTACCCTCTCGCTCGATCGCCAGGCGCTTCTTCTCCATCTCGGTCTTGCGAGCGCGGAGGTCGCTGCCGAGCAGGTCGAGGGTCTCGGTGGAGTTGCACTCGGGCACTTCCATCTCTTCTGCGTCGGCCATGCCTTCCCCATCGGCGGCCATCAGGTCGCCCACGGGGTTGTAGAGGCTCATCGCGGCGACCACGACGGCGCCGCCTACGAGCAGGCCCACGCGGCGGCGTGGACTGTTGGGGTCCATCAGCTTTCGCACTTGGAACATGTCAGCCTCGTGCCCCTGCGCGCAGGCAGTTCTGGTCGTCGGTGGTTTTCTGCTGGTCGCGCTTCTGCTCAATCCGCCAGCGCTCGACGGAGGCGTCGAGCCATTTGTCGGCGGCGCGGCGATGGGTCACTGCGGCGCGCAGCTCGCCCTTGCACTCCCGCAGCTGGTGGCTGGCCTGACGCGTCTCCACATTGGCCTTCTCGACGGCATCTTCGTGGATCTCACGCATGTGTTGGTAGCGCATGAACTGGGCCATGGACATGCCCTTCTCCGCGCGTTGCCGCACGTCCTGGTCGAGTTCAACAAGCTCGCGCTTGCGCTCCTCGTGCTCGATCTTGCGGGCGTCGAGTGCTTCTGCGGCGCGGTTGGCGTCCTGGGCGGCCGCGCGCTCTTTGAGCGTGCGAACCTTCTGAAGCGTCTTTCCCTGTTTGATCCGTCGGTCCATGTTCCGTTTCCCACTGGAAGGACTGTCGTCTCCGCCATACGGAACATCGGCATGCCGCCACAGGAACCTGAATTGAGCTGGCAGAGTGAGGGACGGCCGGGGGAAGGGGCAAGAAACGACGACGCCGTCCGCGTCGCTGGGCAGCGATGGGGACGGCGTTCGTCGGGGTCGATGGTCCGGGCGTGCCCGGGATCGAATCAGGCGTTGAGCTGCTTGCCGGAGGCGAGCGCGGGGACCTGCTTGAAGAAGTCGCCCTGACCCGTCACGCCCTTGTACCAGGGAGCGATGCGCCAGGTGCGCTTCTTACCGTCGATGACAAAGGTCATGGAGCGGTTGTTGAGCAGGCCACTGGTCTTGACCTCCTGGATGTCGCCGGCCGGAATCGACTCGACGCCCAGGTTCAGGTTCTTGGGACCAAAGAAGCCCTTCTTGGTGGTGATGATGATGAGGCGCTTGTTCGTCCAGGCCGCAAAGTAGGCCTTGGTCATCAGGAAGCTGAGCAGCGGTCCCATCAGGAGGGCCTGCATCAGGATGCCGGGCGCCTTGATGATGTGGGCCTTGTGCAGGACCGTCTCACCGTCTTCGAGGATGCCAGCGAGCTCGCCATCAATAAAATCGTCGTGCTTAGCCATTGATTCACTCCCTACTTCGAGTGCTGTCTCGGTGCCGAACGCGTGTAGACCGAGGAGTTGTGCGCATGCACGTACACAGGTCGAAAGCAAATGTCCAGCCCTCTGACTCGTCAATCAACTCCGCGCGTCCCGACGTGGACTACGGGGTGTTCGTGTCGAGGCGGTCGACCGCGTGAATCGGGGCGTCGTCGCCCGTCATCAGCTCGGTGATCGCGCTGTAGACGAGGCGCTTGCGGGCCAGAGTGCGCAGGCCTTCGAACTGGCTGCTGACCACGCTGATGGTGAAGTGGCCGCCGCCGCCGGTGGCCTGAACGCTGGCGTCGGGCAGCGCCGCAGTCACGCGGCGTTGAATCTCGTCGAGGGTGTCCTGGGCGCTCATTCGGGTGTGGTGACTCATGACATCTCCGGGTTGTTCATCTGGGCACGGGTACCGGCGCGCGCGGCTGGGGTCAAGCTGCAGTCGGGTCCAAGTGTCGCGACGCTGTTGCACGATCATGTAACGGCGTGACGCTGCATGTCGTGCCTGACGACGTCGTCGCATGGCACGATCCCTGCGATTGGGTGAGACGGCGCCGGGACACCGGTTCTCGGCGCCGCCCCCCCAACGCGGAGAATGTGATGACCCCAGGAGATTTTGTAGCGCCGCTGTCCGGCGGCTTGTTGATCGGTGCGGCGTCGGTCGGACTGCTGCTGCTCAACGGTAGGATCGCCGGCATCAGCGGCATCATCGGCGGGCTGATCAACCCGTCCCGCGGAGATTTTGGTTGGCGGTTGGCGTTCTTCGGCGGGCTGATCGTCGGCGGGTTTGCGCTGTTGGCCCTGCATCCCGGCGCGTTCCCGGACACACCGAGCCAGTCGCTTCCGGTACTGGCCCTGGCGGGTGCACTGGTGGGTTTTGGTGCCCGTCTCGGCAGCGGTTGCACCAGTGGTCATGGCGTCTGCGGAATCAGCCGCCTGTCTCCACGCTCCATGGCGGCCACGGCGACGTTCATGGGCGCCGGAGCTGTCGCGGTCTACGCCGGCAACCACCTGCTCGGAGGTCTGTGATGCGGACGGTGATTGCGGCGATTGTGGGCTTTACGTTTGCGCTCGGCCTCGGGATCTCCGGGATGACGCTGCCGAGCAAGGTGATTGGCTTCCTCGATGTGACCGGTGAGTGGGATCCGGCCCTGGCGTTCGTCATGGGCGGGGCGGTGCTGGTGTACGGCCTCGGCCACGCGCTGGTGCCGCGGCTGCGGCGCCCCTTTGCCGCCGAGGCGTTTCAGCTGCCCACCCGCAGGGACATTTCGCCCCGGCTGCTCCTGGGCGCGACGCTGTTCGGTGCGGGCTGGGGAATCGGTGGCCTGTGTCCGGGCCCTGCGCTTGTCAGCCTCGCCACCGGCGGCCTGGCCGTCGCGGTCTTTGTCGTGGCCATGACCGCGGGAATGTGGGGACACCTGGTGCTGGGGAGGTTGCGCGCATGAGCACACCCACCTGGCAGCGACTCGTACCCGCATTGTCGTGGATGGGCCGCTACGAGCGGGCCGATCTGAAGCACGACCTCGTCGCCGGGTTGACCACCGCGGTGATGCTCGTGCCACAAGGCATGGCCTATGCCCTGCTGGCGGGTCTGCCGCCCATCGTTGGGCTGTACGCGTCCGTCATTCCGCTCGTGCTCTATGCTCTGTTTGGGTCCTCGCGGCAGCTGGCGGTGGGTCCGGTGGCGATGGTGTCGCTGCTCGTCCTCGGGGGTGTCTCGGCGCTTGAGCCGTCGAGCACCGCCCAGTTCGTGGCCTACGCGGTGCTGCTGGCGCTGATGGTCGGTGTCATACAGCTGGTCATGGGCGTGGTCCGTGCGGGGTTTCTCGTCAACTTCCTGTCCCATCCGGTCATCAGTGGTTTCACCTCCGCGGCGGCGCTCATCATCGGATTCAACCAGCTCCAACATCTCCTCGGTCTGAAGCTGACGCGCACCCACCACATCCACTCCATCGTGGGGGAGGCCTGGGCCCAGTTGGGGTCCATCAACCTGTGGGCCGCGGTGGTGGGCGTGGGCGGTGTGGTCTTGCTGGTGGCGCTCAAGCGCTACGCGCCGCGCTTTCCTCGGGCGCTGGTTGTGGTGGTGTTGGGCACACTGTTCGTGGTGCTCGTCGGTGTCGATGTCAAAGTCGTAGGCGAAGTACCCTCAGGCTTTCCCGCACCGGCGATTCCTCTCCTGGATTGGGGCGTGGTCAAGGCGCTGCTGCCGTCTGCGCTGACCATCTCGCTGGTGAGTTTCATGGAGTCCATCAGCGTGGCGAAGGCGTTTGCCAAGAAGGGCGGCTACGACATCGAGCCCAACCAGGAGCTGGTCGGGCTTGGGCTGGCGAACATTGGTTCTGCGTTCTTTGGCGGTTACCCGGTCACCGGCGGGTTTTCACGGACGGCGGTCAACGCGCAGGCGGGGGCGCGGACGCCGCTGGCGTCGCTGGTGACGGCCGCGATCGTCGCGCTCGTGCTCGTGGCGCTGACGCCCCTGTTCGAGCAGCTGCCGCGCGCTGTGCTGGCGGCGATCATCCTGACGGCGGTCGCCGGGCTCCTGGACTGGCGCGAGGTCGTCCACCTCTGGAAGGTCGATCGGGTCGATCTGGGTCTGCTGGCGCTCACCTTCGCCGCGACGCTGGCGCTCGGCATCGAACCTGGGATTCTGGTTGGTGTCAGCGCGAGCATGATCGTCTTCGTGGCCCGCTCCACCCGGCCCCACACCGCAGTGCTCGGGCGCCTGCCGGGCACGACGATCTACCGGAATGTGAAGAACTTCGAGAGTGCGCTGACGACGCCCGGTGTGCTCGTCGTCCGCATTGATGCGTCGTTCTATTTTGGCAATGTGACCTTCCTCAAGGAGAAGCTCCGGGCGCTGGAGGCGGAGGCCGAGGTCGCGCCGCACACGGTGGTGCTCGACGCGGCGGGCGTCAATATGCTGGACTCGTCCGCCGATGTGGCGCTGCACGAGATCGTGCACGACTACGAGGCGCGCGGCATCGCATTGTACCTCGCGTCGGTCAAGGGACCGGTGCGTGCGATGATGCGCCGCTCGGGGCTGTGGGAGGTGCTCGGCGCGCGGGTTGTGGAGAGCGTCGAGGAGGCGATGCCGCGCCTTAAGATGGCCGCGTGACGGCTGCGCTACTGGGTCGTTCTCGGCCACCGGTCCATGTGCGCACCCGTCAACGCGAGCGTCTCGCACCGGAGAAGTGCGGCGTCGCGCTGGGAGGCGAGCACAGAGCGCTCCAGGTCATGGGCGTCCTCCAGAGTGGACTGCGCCTGGCGCACGGGGACCGTGCGGTTCTCGATCCACGCCCTGGCGCGGTCGCGCTCCTCGGTCGCATAGGTCATCAGCGAGGCGAGCTCGGGGAGGCGGGCCTCGTAGGCCTGGAGGGCGCGCAGCGCGGACGCGAGCCGGCTTCGGTGTTGGTCGAAGAGGGCTTTGGCCTTCCACCGCAACGCGTCAGCGCGCGCCGCGTACGCGCGCGCGCGCGAGGACTCCTCGATCCCGAGCGGCACAGCAAAGCTCAGCAGCGCCTCGATGCGGGCGTCGCGCCGGTCGGTGGTGGGTTCGTAGCTGACCGAGATCCACTGGAGCCACGGCACGCGGCGCGCGGTGGCCTCGTCGGACAGGGCCGCCATCCGGCCCTCCTGCGCCTCGTAGCCATCCCAGACCGGGTGGGCCAGGAGTAGGCTTTCCAGCCCGCCGGGGTCGAGATCAAGAGTGCTTCCGGGGGGCGCGGGCGAGAGTGCCCAGGCATCGAGTACGTCGGGAGCGACCGGTGGCGGACCGGGCTCACCCCGCGCCGCGCGGGTGCGCAGCGCCAGGCGTTGGCTGTGGTAGTTCGGCTCGGAGATGTGCTGCCCCGCGTGCAGCTCGTCGAGCCATTGGCCCAGACGGTCCAGGTCCTCCCGGTGGCGAACCCAGGACTCGGTCTCCAGCCTGTAGGACTCGTGCTTGACGGACTGCACACAGCGCAGGACTTCCACCTCGAGCCCCCCCTGTTGCAGGTCGGCGATGTCGGCCTGGACGTCAGCGCTGTGGAGGCTTCGGGCGGCGCCCAGGCGCCACGGATGCTGCACCGGGACGCGTACTTCGAAGGTGGGACCCCGGTCCGAACCGGTATCAGTGGCCTCCAGCCCCTCCACGCGGAACTCCGCGCGGCGCACGACGGTGACGGGAGGGCGGGCGTCGAGCTGCGCCTCGATGGCCTTTCGCCGGGCGTCGAGGGCGGGGTCGTCCCGGTCGTCGAAGTCGCGCAGCGATTGTTTGAGCTCCGATTGGCGCGGGCCCGAGCCACAGGCGCCGGCCAGCAGCGTCGCGGCCAGCAGCGTGAGGGAAAGCAGGGCGCCAACCGCGCGCGTGGCGGTCACGGGATCACCTCGACCGGCAGCACGAACCCTGGCGTCATCGGGCACGCTTTGGGCAACTGGACAAAGATGGGCATGCCGAACAGGCGCACAGTTGGCAGCAGTCCCGACAGCTGCTCGGGGGCGGCTTCCACCGTGGCGCCGATCTTCGTCACGAGGCCCGGCTCCGGACACAGGGAGCCCAGCCGCACCTCCTGTCCCGGCGTCGGCAACCGGCGCTGGTCGTAGTTGGCGGGCAGGTAGGCCACCAGCTCCAGGCTCTGGGTTGGGATCACCCGTGCCAGCGGCATCGGGCCGAGGGTGGAGGCCCCCACGGGGGCGAGGTAGGCCAGGCGCCCCTGCGCGGGCGCGACGACCACGGCGCGCTGCAGATCCGTCCGGAGGTGGTCGCGGCGCCGGCCAAGGAGCTCGAGTGAGGCTCGGCTGACCGCCTCCTGTCTGGCCAGCACCTGGTCGACGGTCACGGAGCCCTCGTCGCCGAGGGCGCTGGACTGCTCCTGGCTGGCGGCGGCCAGGGTCTGCGCCTCCCGCTGTTGGGCGCGCGCGTCGGCGAGCGCCTGCTCCGCCTCCAACAGTGCGCTGCGGGGCTCCGCCCCCTGCTCCACGAGTTGCCGGACATTGTCGCGCCAGGCTTCCGTCGCCTCGACGCTTTGGCGCAGGCCGCCGGTGCGGGCGCGGGACACCCGGAGCGTCCGTTCCACTTCCAGCCGGGAGCGCAGGGTTCCAAATGCATCGCGCTCGCCGTCGCTGCGCAGCTGGGTCGCCTGGAGGTCGAGCTGGGCCTGCACCGTCGTGATCTCGCGCTCTACAAGTTCCAGCGCCCTCTGGGTGTCGCGCGTGTCCAGGCGCAGGAGCACCTGGCCTGCAGAGACCGCGTCTCCGACTTGGACCTCGGTCGCAACCACCAGCGAGGACAGAGTGCTGCGCACCTCGATGGGCTGGGCGTGCACTACGGCCTGCACTTGAAGCGAGCGGGCGCCCTGCACGTAGACCAGCACCAGGAGCGCGCAGATGCTCAGCGCAAAGACGAGCCCAGCGACGGGCCGCGCGGAGAGCACGTCCGACGCACGAAGGATCGACCTGCGGAGGGGTCCCGGCGCCGCCATCTCAGTACTCCAGGCTGGCGTCTTGCAGCAGCACGCGAACGTCCTGCGCATGCAGTTCCGTGCGCAGCGCCCCCATCAGGGCGTCGTGCTGCGCGGCGTCCCAGAGCTTGACCTGGAATGTGTGCTCGACCAACTCGCCCTGCGCGAGCTCCGCGGCGCTGAGCAGCTCAAACCGGCGGCAGTGCTTGGCCAGAAGAGGCTGCAGGGGCGTGTTGTCCGATCCCGAGGGCAAGTGGAAACGCAGCAGTCCGTCGTACCGTTTGCGCGACCCAAGGCTGCCCATGTGCAGGTAGAACGCGATGGAGCAGAAGGCCACGGTGCCGAGCAGCGCGCTGGCCCAGGCGCCCACACCCACCGCGACACCCAACGTCACGGATCCCATGAGGAAGATGAGGTCTCGGGGCGCCTTGAGTGTGTTGCGAAACCGGATCATGGACAGGATTCCAAACAGGCCGAGGCCCGCCAGAAGCGACTGGCCCATGGCCTGCACCAGAACAACCGCCGCCACCGATGAGAGAATCAACGTCTGCGTGAACCCGCGCGAGTAGCTCAGACCGCGGTGGGTCGCCTCGTAGGTCCAGCCCACGGCCTGCCCGACGACGAACGATGCGACGATGCCGATGGCGACGGACAAGAAGTCCATCTGTCCGCCGAGGTTTCCCGCGAGTCCCAATTGGCTCAGCCACGCCTCCATGCCTCAGGTCCTCCACACGGGCTGGCTCTGCTGCGGTCCCAGCCCGCAGTGCTCGACAGCGTTGGAGTACTTGGAGAAGCCAGTGGATACGAGCTCGAAGTCCGCGATGAGCTGCCGGATCCAGCGCGGGACCAGCGTGACGCACTTGAGCTCCAACACGACTGAAGAGCTCACAGCGTCCGGGAGGTGGGGGCGGTCCAGGGGGTGGGCGTCGGGCGGCGGGCTTGTGTGGAGGGTCCAGTCACTGGCAGCGCGGGCGCGGATGCGCCGATCGAACGTGATGCGCGCGTAGTCGTCCACGGTGCTCACCCACGCCTCGCGCTCGTAGAACACCGTGACCTTTGGGATGGCACCGTAGCGGCCCGCGAGCAGCTGGAACCTCTCCACAGCCTCGCCTGTGCCGCCGCGACCGCGAGCGATGTCCGCAGCCTGAACCCGCGGGACCGCGACGCGGTGCTTGTGGACAATCTTGCCGACCTTTCGTTTGATCTCCAGGTGAGCGTCCTGTGCGGCGCCGTAGGTCCGGATTCGCAATTTGATGCGATCTGCGTCCCCACGGGCGCGCGCCTTGTGGAACTCCAGGCCGGGACTGTCGAGATAGAGGGACGAGATGGGGTAGCCGCCACCCCCGCTGGGGTTGTGGCGGTCGGGGACGCACCACGGCGCGGCGGCGCGGCGCACGCGCTCGGCGACGACATCGGTCAGGTGGTACTTGAGTTCCAGACGCTGGAACCGTTCGGTGGCTCCCATCGGATCCTGGTCTTGGGTCTCCCGGCGCTGCCCAGCGCTCTCCGGTGCGCGCCTGCGCGCGTTGAGACCACCGACGACCATAGTGCAACGACGGTGCGGCGTCCACGTGTCCGCGGGGCGGTTGCGCCCGGCGCAGAGGGCTGGCGAGGGCAGGGAACGGACACCGGCACCGACGGGCGGTGCGCCGCAACGGCGGATTGGGTGACGGTGCACCACCGCGCCCTTGGTCCTCGGCAGTGACCGCCCAAGGCAACGGAGCAGGTGTTCGAAACACGCCTCCTGGGCCTGCAGATCGCGACGGTCGGCGCAGCGGCACAACCGTCGGCAGGGTGATACTTCGGGGCGGCAGTATTAGAACCGGCGGCGAACGACCAGGAACCCGACGAGCCCGAGCGCCAGGAGAGGCACCGCGGTGAGGCGAGCCGGGGGCGCGGCGGTGCTGCAGCCACACCCGCCCTCGGGGCTGCTGTCGACCGACACGCTGGGGCGTCGGGTGACGGTGACCACGACATCGTCGGTGGCGACCTCGCCGGCTGCGTCCATCACGGTCAATCGGAACGTCAGCTTGGTCTCCTCTTCGCTGGGGGTCGGCGCCAGGAAGGTGGTCTTGAGGGCGTCCGCCGGGTCCAGCTCGACCACGGGCTCACCGTCGGTCGGACTCCAGGCGACCTGAAGCGTGCCGCCATCTGGGTCGCGGCTGCCCGAGCCGTCCAGGCGCACGGTCGCCCCCTCCTCCACGGTGAGGTCGTCACCGGCCACCGCGACGGGCGGCTGGTTGAGGTTGCGCACCAGGACCTCCACGGTCGCAGGCTCGCCGAGGCTTCGACCGTCGGACACCACCAATTGGAACGTCATCGTCGCGTCTTCGGAGACCGCAGGTGTGGCCACGTCAGGGGTCGGTCCGTTGCCGCTGAAGACGGCGGGGGGCCCGGCGATCTGCGTCCAGGAGAACGTGAGCGCCTCACCTTCGGGGTCGGAGCTGGCGGTGCCGTCGAGCTGGGCGATGGCCCCCTCGTCCACTTCCTGGCGCGGGCCGGCGTCCGCGATGGGGGCGCCGTTGGGTGCCAGGATGCGGACCTCGACGGTGTCGGCTTCGCTGGTGAAGACCCCGTCGCTGACCACGAGGGCGAAGGTGAGCGTTGTGTCCTCCTGGACCGCCGGGGCGGTAAAGGTGGGTCGCAACGTGTCGGCGCCGGCCAGCGTCACCTCTGGGCCGTCCCCCTGGGTCCAGGCCGCAGTGAGGGCGTCGCCATCCGGGTCGCGGCTTCCGTTGCCGTTGAGGCGGACCTCCGCCCCGGCGGGCACTTCGAGGTCATCACCGGCGTCCGCGACAGGTGGCTGGTTGCCTTGGATCACGAGGATTTCGACTGTGTCTGGCTCGCTGTTGACCGCGCCGTCGGAGACGACAAGTGCAAAGCGCAGCGTCGTGTCCTCGGCGACCTCTGGGGCCACGAAGGAGGGCGCGGCGGTCTCTGCGTCCACGAGCTCCACCTCGGGTCCGTCGGTCTGCGACCACGCGAATGTGAGGTCGTCGCCATCGGGGTCCTCGCTGTCGCTTCCGTCCAGCGTCACGTCGCCCGACGAAGGCACGGCCCTGTCGTCCCCGGCGTCTGCGGTGGGGGGCTGGTTGACCTGGCGCACGAGCACGGAGACCGTGTCCGGCTCGCTGAGCGCCTGTCCATCGGAGACCACGAGCTCGAACACCAGCGTGGCGTCCGCGCGGACCTCCGGCGCTGTGAACGTGGGGGACTCCTGGGCGGGAGACGACAGCACGGCGGCGGGACCCGACAATTGGACCCAGCGGAAGGAGAGGTCGTCGCTGTCGGGGTCGCTGCTGCGGGTCCCGTCCAGCTGGTGCGCCTGGCCCTCGTTCAGCTCGGCGTCCTCTCCGGCGTGGGCCACCGGCGGGTCATTGCCGGCGAGAACGCGGATGGTGACGGAGTCGGCCTCGCTGGTCAGCGACGCGTCCGCTACGACGAGCGTGAACTGCAGGTTCGTGTCGGTGTGCACGTACGGCGATTGGAAACGGGGCTGGGCGGCGGCCACGTTGTCGAGCTCGACTTCGGGTCCGCCGGTCTGTTCCCAGCGGTACCGCTCGATCGCGTCGCCGTCGGGGTCGCTGCTCGCGGTGCCGTCGAGGGTGACCTCGGTCCTGACGCGCACCGTCTGGTCGGGTCCTGCGTTGCTGACGGGTCGGCGGTTGACGCGGGAGACGGTGACCTCGACCTGGTCCGCGGGGCTGAGCGCCATGCCGTCGGAGACGCGAAGCTGGAAGGTGAGCACGGTGTCGACATTGACGTCCGGGGCGACAAATGACGGCGTCGGCGACTCGGAATCAGACAGCGCCGCGACCGGCCCGCCGATCTGCGCCCAGAGGTAGGAGAGGTCGTCGCCGTCGGGGTCAGTGCTCCCTGTGCCGTCCAGCGTAAAGGAGTCGCCCTCGTCGAGCGCACCGTCGTCGCCGGCGTCCGCGACCGGCACCTGGTTGATGCGCTGCACGAGGATGACGACCTGATCGGCCGCGCTGGTTCGTCCGTCGTCCGTGCGCACGGTCAGGGCGAAGGTGAGGCGGGTGTCGATGACTACGTCTGGCGCGGTGAAGGAAGGTGCCGCCGAGTTCGCCCCGGCGAGCGTCACCCGAGGTCCATCTACCTGGGTCCAGGCGTAGCTGAGCGTCCTTCCCCAGGGGTCTGCGCTCGCGGCCCCGTTGAGGCGGCCCAGGTTCCCCTCTGGCACGACGGCGTCGGTGCCCGCGTCGGCCACCGGGGGGGTGTCCGGACAATCGGCGGCGTCTTCGCTCAGCGCGGTGAACGGGGTGTTGTCGATGCCCTCCACGGCGAAGTTGTCCAGCGACCAGCCCTCGCCTCCGACGGCGGGGTCGGTGCCCATGCGGAAGCGGATCTGGACTGTGTCGCCCGCGAACTGGGCCCCCAGGTTCACGGTTACGCGATCCGCGTTGGGGTAGCTCGGGTTCTTGTCGACCCAGGCCTGCCGGTCGAACAGGGGGTTGCGGTTGTTTCCGCCCAGGTCGGTGACCTGGCCGTTGTACCCGGTCTCCGTGAGGTTACCGGCGTCTACCCAGGTCTCGCCGCCGTCGTTGGTGATCTCCAGCACGGCGGCGTCGTAGTGGACGTTATTGGTCGTCTCGAACTGGTATTTGTGGTCAAACGCGACCACGAAGTCCCCATCGGCGCTCACGTTCAGCTCCGGTGACACCAGCGATTGGTCGCTGCGCCCGGCGCCGAAGTCCGGCGTGAACCAATCGTGCGCGGCCAGGGAGATCTCGCGCCGCGCGAACAGGGTGGGCTCCGTCAGTGCGTCGTCGTAGGTGACGGTCCATGCCGAAGCGGTGGCTTCTACGTCGTCGGTCCTCGCAGCGTCCCGGGCTTCGTCCGCGTTCACGCGCGCGTCAAAAACGCGGTTGCGGCTGGGCGGGTTCAACAGGTCCGCGGCGGTGACGGTCACGCTGAAGTTGACCAGTGAGACGTTGGCCATCGCGTCGAGCCGCACGGGAATCTCGACGGTGGTCCGGCCCCCGGGCGCGACAACGGGGACGCTGATTGTGGCGCCCATGGGAAAGGAGATGTCCCTGTCGGCGATCACGGTCACTTCGGCGTCGTCCAGGTCCACGGCGCCATTGACGATGTCGACCTCGAGTGTGCCGAGCTCGCCCGCGTCCAGGAAGCCGTCGTCGTCGCAGTTCTGGAGACCGTCGTTGAGGCGGATGTCCACGACGGCGAGGTCCTTCCGAAGCTCAAAAGACTCCGTGACGCCGACGTTGTCCCCGCTGTTCCGGGGCGGGGCGACGGCGCCGGTGCCGAGCCCGCGCCGCGCGAACGCCTGCCAGGCGATGCGCACGTCGTCGGTGTCGGCGGCGGCCATGGCGGCGATGACCGCGTCCCGCTGCTCCACAAAGGTGGCGTTCGGCGGCACCATCTTCAGAGCGGCGACCAGGTAGTCGATCATGCGGCTGCGGGCCTCGACGAACTCGTGCTGCCGCAGCAAGCCGGCGAAGACCTCCCACATGATCGTGGCCCAGACCTCGCCCGTGTTGTGCACTTCGCTGTTGGGGGCGCCGTTGTCGTTGAACTCGAAGTCCCCATCGATGTTGACGCCATTGGAGATGTGCAGAAGCGTCAGGCCGTTGACGGCCGGGTCGGTGGAGTAGGCAACGCGACGGATGCCGCCGAGCGAGTAGGCCGAGTACAGCAGGGCGGGGTAGGCTCCCTGCCACTCGTCGTTGCCGGGTGCCTCGACGTCCTCGGCACGCACGGACATGATCTGCGCCACAAAGTCCGCGGTGCCCTCGTTGATGCCGCGGGCCTGCAAGGACCCCTGTCCGGCCGCCAGGCGCCCAAAGAGATAGTGGCCCCACTCGTGGGCGACGATGGTCGTGTCCACGGAGCCCGGTCGTTTCACAGGCAGGATCCGCTCCAACCGCGCCACCATGCCCAGGTCGTCGCCGCGCAGCTGTGCGCCCTGCGCCTGCGTGACGTGGACTGAGGCGATGTTGATCTCCTGGCCAGGGGTGCCGCCCATATTGTTGGCAGCGCCGTCGCGGTTGTTCATCACGATGACGCCGATCGCCCCGGCTTGCTGCGCGTTGTAGATCTTTTCCCAGAAGGTGCACGCGCCGCGGTCGATGAGCGCGATCTTGCCGGAGTGGTCGTTCTGGAGCGCGGTGCAGCCGTCCGAGCCCGGGTTGACTCCGTCGTCCACGAGCTCCGTGGTCCCCGTGACTTCAAAATTCGGGGGTCCGAAGGTTGCCGTGCCGAGGGTCGTGATTGGGTCGGCATCCCCCACTGTGAGTGAGGCGGTCTGCCCTCGGTTCCAGATGTACATCTGCATCCGCGGGGACGCGCCGTCGGCAGGGGTGCTCATATTGGCGTTGTTGGTCCCGCCAAAGTCGTGGGACTGGGCGAGGATGGGGTCACCCTCGCGACCGCCGCGCCCGTAGTTGTCGACCTGCGCGGTGCCGGACGCTTCATCAAAACCGTGGTCGTAGAAGGTGTCGTGCAGAAAGTTGATGACGTAGAAATGATGCTGGATGCTCGCCAGCCGCTGCATCTCCGACGACTCGGGCTCCAACGTGGGGTCGAACAGGAAACCAAAAAATTCGTCGTCACTCACTCGCCCGCGCAGGTCTCCGTCGGAGAATCCATCCGGCGCGTTCAGGTCCGCATAGGCGTCCACATTATTGCCCGAGGTCACGGTCGTCCCTTCCGCGAGCCACGGGTCGCCGTGCTGGTTGTATCCGGTGGCGACATCGACGACCACAGGGTCGACGTACACCATGAGTGCGTCGGGCGAGGTGCCGACCTGAAGGGGCGACAGCGTGGTGCCCAGCGGAGAGTCCAGGGGCCAGCCCTCGTCGTCGGCGTAGACGCTGTACTCGTAGTCGAAGTTGAGGCTGGTGCGCTCGAGCAGCAGCCCATCGCGCGCGGAGATGACGTACGCCCAGGTCGTGGGGGCCGCGCCGGTGTCGCTGGAGATCAGCTCCAGGTACCACGCGGGGACGAGGCCGGTGGACAGGCCGTAGTAGACCGGCTTGATTCGGACGGGCTCCACGGTGGCCGCGCGCCCAATGGTGCGCGCGCCACTGGACGACAGCGCGTAGTAGGCGTAGGGCGCTTCGCTGCGGCCGGTGAACAGGACCGACCCGGGGTCTACGCCCACGCCGTGGCGGTCGGCGATGGCGACCTGGATGGCCGCCTTCTTCGGTACCTGGAACGCCAGCCGCCCGCCGGGCGCCTCGTCCCGGGTGTACCCGGCAAAGAGGTAGCCTGCGATCGCGGTGGGCTCCAGCGTGCCGCGCTCGAGCAGGACGCTCATGCGGTGGCCGTGCACCTCCACGCCGCCGACGCTTTGGCGGAAGGTCACAATGATCCCGCCAAAGCCCGTGTCGTGTGCGATCCGCGCGTCAAACCCGGCGACCACGTGCGGACTGAGCCGGTACAGGTGGCCCAGCTGCATGAGCGCGTGACGCGCGGCGACTTCGGGTCGTTTGTGGGGGTTGATCGCAGGCGTGAGCCAGCCGGGTCCGATGGGGAGGACCGTGGGCTGTCCGGTGACGACTTCCATGGGAACGCGCAGTCCGCCGTCCAGCAAACGCTGGAGCGTGGGCGACGGCAGGCTGCGGTCGGTGACGGAGGTCTCGGCGAAGGCCGAGAAGTTGTCGACCGGTTGGCCCTGTGCGGCCGCGTCCACGGCGAACAGGACGGTCAGCGCGCTGATCGCGACGCGGGTACGGAGCTGAGGGTTGCGCATGGGCCATCCACGAGGAAGTTCTGGGATTCTGGAAGATTTCACCGGAACAAATGTCGGGGGTGGCGACCGGTCAAGTCAAGCGCGGGTCACTGGCGCTCGCGGCCCGGCGAGACTGCCTTGGGGGGGCAGCCAGCATCAACGGGTCAGTCCAGCGGGGACGGTGGTGCCGCGCCGGGTCCCGCGCCCCGATCGTTTACCTACGGGATGTCGTCGTAGACGCGGTTGATGACGATCACGCGGGGTTCGGGTCCCCACTCGATCCGTGCGATGTCCCAGAACTGGCCCTGGGCGACAATCGGGCCCTCGCTCACAAAGGTCAGGGAGCCGTTCAGCCAGATGCGGGCGGTCAGGGCGTTGGGCTCCTCCGAGTTGTGGTCCGAGAAGTAGTGCGCGCCGACGCTGTACATCAAGGGCTCAGGCTGCCGGAGGCTGATGCGTTCCGGTCCGAACCCATCCACGTCGTCGATGTCGAGTGAGGGGTCGTCGTCCGCCGAGTCCAGAACGGCCCAATTGGGCGACGGGTTGAGCCAGTAGCAGTCGTGTGGGGAGGCGTCCCAGCGCCCCCTGGGATGCAGAAAGTGCAGGTCCACGTCCGCGCCGTCGGACGTCCAGTTGACCTGGATCTGAATGCCGGGCTCCACGGTCGTCACGATGGTGATCCGCGCGGTGTTGCAGCCGGGCTGTCCGCGGCTGTCCCTGACCGTCAGCTCGAGGGTGTAGCGGCCTGGCGTGTCGATCAGCAGGGCCGGGGTCGCCAGGCGGTTGGAGGGCATGAGCGAGCCATTGGATCCCGCCGGGCGCTGAACAATGGCCCATGAGTAGTCGACGATCATGGTACCGGGGGGCGCGGTGGACCGACTTGCGTCCAGCTCGATCGTGCTCGCAGTTGGGGCCTGGACCTCGGTCGTCCAAGGGCCGTCGGAGCCCCTTGCCCGCGCCACGGCGACCGCTTCTGCGCAGCCAGTGCGTCCGGCGCCGTACAGGGATACCTGAAGGGTCGTCGAGTCCGGATCGCTGGTCGCGATCAACACCGCACCCACGTGGCCGGCCTCGGTCCCCGGTGCGAACCGAACCTCGATGTCGAGGGTGCTGCCAGGCCCAAGCGTACGACCCGGCCGCTCCAGGGAGGGCTCGATGGTGAAGGCTGGCGAGGTGTCGCGCCCGAGGGAGATCGCCTGGATCTGGACCGGGATCTCAGCGCAGCTGCGCAACGTCAGCGTGCGTGACACAGTCGCGCCGAGGGCCACGTCTCCGAACGCGATCTCGGTCTCGCTGATGGCAACGCACGGCGCGGGGTCCGACACATCGGGCGGAGGCGGCGTGTCGGCAGCCGCGTCTGGGACCCGGTCCGGCGCCGCGTCGTTCGGCCGTACGTCGCCGGATCCCGACGCGTCCGAGACCCTGTCGGTCGACGCGTCTGCCCCTCGCCCCACGCCGCCGCCGGACGAATCGGCCGACGCGTACCGCGGGGTGTCGGTGCAGGCGGGCGCGATGGCCAGGCAGAAGACGGTGATGCAGAGGGGGGCCGCAGGTCGCATACACCCCGTACGGTTGGGAGATCGATTCTGGTCTCTTTTTGCTGCGGGTCACGGCTGGGGCGGACGCGAGAGACCCGCGCCGACTGCCCGCCGCCGGACCAACCTGGCCCGCGCCCAGGAACACATCCAACAGCTCAGCTCGTTCAGGCGGACAGCACGCGGCCGCTCATGGGCATGACGACCTGGGGGACCAGAGTCCCGGTCTCGGCGCGCGCTTTGGCGGCCCCCAACATCTGTTGGAATACGCCGCGATACTGACCTGCGATAAACATCTCGCTCAGGAACCCGCCAAACGGCCCGAACCGTTCCTGGTAGGCCATGGACAAAACCAGGCGACAACGCTCCGGCCCCACCAACTCAACCCGCACGCTGGCTCGGATGTCGTTGATGGGTGGCGCGAGTCCCCGCAGGAACTCGATGGCAATCGTCATCGAGCCGGCGTCATCCCACTCGACGACAGTCTCCCGGATGGCCATCTTGGGACCGAATACGCAGCTGCGCGCCGCGCCAACGCCGGACGGGGCCGACCCGGGATCCAGGGAGGCGGACTCCATGTAGGGATGCCATTGGTCCACACCGCCAAAGTCAGCAAACAGTCCCCAGACCGCGGCCTTGGGAGCGTCGATTACCACCGACTCCGACAGTTGGAACCGCCGCAGTTTGCGCAGGCCCGCGGTGCTCACAAACCAGGCGAGCGGAAACACCCACTCCACCCCTGTGGCTACCAGGGCAGGTCCCGCCGGCACGCCAACGAGGAAGATCTCGGCCGTTCGAATTCCAGCCCCGACGAGCACGCCCAGCATCAGTGCGTCCAGCGCCACCAGATGCCGCTTCACATCGAAGCTCAGGGCGACAAACAGGAACGCCATGGTCGCGCACATCACCCCCCAATACCGAATGTCGGAGTCGAGCAACGCGGTGGCCTCCTGGCCCGGGTCCAGCCACGGTGCGCCGAACACTCGCGCGCCGCTGGCAGACACGAGGGCCGGCACGGCGAACCGAACCAGATAGATTACGGCCAGGAGCCACAGAACCACCCGCTGAAACATCTCACTGTCCTCCGTCAGAACCACCGGCGGTCGCCCAGCCGTCGAGCGCCGCATCGACCGCCCGGCGTATCTGCGCCTCAGACCCGCCCCCGCTCATGCCCGCGCCGACACCGTGCCAGAGCAATTCCAGGCAGCTCGCCGCCCCTTCCAGATCTACGTCGGGCCGAACCTGTCCTGCGCGAGCCGCTCCCGCCAGACAGTTCAGGAAACCACGGCGCATCCGGACCATCAGCTTCGCGGCCAGTTGACGCAGCTCCTCGTCGGCCTCGAACACGGTTCGAGTTGCCAGGCACGCAGGCGTCGCGGGGTGGCTGGCAAAGAAGCCGATCGCCTGCGAAAAGTGCCGTCGGAGCGCCGTCAGGTCGGCGTCCGGCGCCTCCAGGGCCGCGAAGACCGGGGCACGGACCTGACCGTAGGTGGCCAGCGCCCGCTCGAACAGCGCACG
>CALBXO010000627.1 GCA_937890335.1 uncultured Pseudomonadota bacterium
TGTTGGCGCCGTTGTTCGCGCCGTTGTTGGCGCCGTTGTTCGCGCCGTTGTTGGCGCCGTTGTTCTCGTCGCTGTCATCGGCTCCCCCGCATGCGCCGGCCGCGAGGGCGAGGGCGAGGGTGATGGTCATCACGATCAGTCTGGTTCGCATCGTATCTCCTGGTGTCATGTGCAGTAGGCCATCGCACGCACCGCGCCACCACTGCCGTGGCCTTTCGCGCGCTGTCGTCGTCGGGTTCGGAGGGAATAGCAGTGGATGGATTCGCGCCAGAACCTGGACTGAGGACGAACCGTCGTCGTCGCCAGGGCGATGAATCGGCGCGGGGCGAGCTGGGCCTGCAAGCACCGGTGCCGTCAACGCGGGCCTTGCCGACGGAGTGGCTTTCCGTGCAAGCTGGTACGCCCATTGCTGATCGTCGTGTACATGCCCAATTGGTCCGTTCAGCGCCACTTCTTTGTCGTTTGCGTGGTCGCGCTCTCCGCCTGCAATACGGGTGAGTTGGCGACGCTGCCCGACTTCAGCCCCGGGGCGGATGCGTCAGACGCCCCAGCGGATGATCCGGACGAGACTGGTCCCGACGAAGACGTCTCCGACGTCGGCACGCCGCCCGACGTACCTTTGGACGGTGGATGCATCGAGCTCGGAGATTGGACAACGGGGTGCGAGCTGCACGGCCCGAATCGCGACGACCTGGAGGGTAATTGGCGCCTGGAGGTGCCCCTGTACCGCTCCCGTCTTCATTTCAGGCGAATCCAGGCGGGGGAATTCGTTCTCGGCGCGCCCGCTACCGACGACGCCTACCCGTCACACTGCGCAGTGCAGGGCGTGTCGCCGGGCGCGTCGCACCAAGCGTGCCGCAGCGATTGTCAGTCGCCTCAACATGTCCGGCTCAACCACGAGTACTGGTTGATGGAGCACGAGATCCGCACCTTCGATTGGGGACAACTCTACGGCAATGAGGGCCCCTACGACGAGCTGCAGGAGTGTCCAAGGGGGCAGTGTCCCATGCGGTTTGTAAGTTGGTGGCAGGCGGCGCTCTTCGCCAACCGCCTCTCATGCATTTCAGGCCTTCAGCCCTGCTACTACTTCCGCGGGTGCGGCGGTGCGGGACCGGAACGGGAGTGGGTGTGCGACGAGGTCGCCGAGCTCGCGCCGTCGATGTGCTCGGGGTACCGGCTTCCCACGGAGGCCGAGTGGGAGCGGGCCGCGCGGGCGGGGACCTGCTCGCCCTATTGGATCGAGTCCGCCGCGTGCATGCCCGAGGACTCCTGCGATGACCCCACGGCGCAACTGCTGGGCCGCTCGATGTGGAACCGTTGCTCGGCGGACGACGGGAGTGGAGCCAAGCCACGTTTTGTGAAGACGACCGATGAAGGCCTGGGCGCGCCGAACGCTGCGGGCGTCCAGGATATGTACGGCAACGTCGCCGAGTGGACCTCCGGCTGGCTGACCGAGCGGCCAGCGACAGACTCCGTGCAGGACGACCCGATGGGTTGCGCGCCGGAGGCCGGCGCCGAGGGGTTTCGGGTCGCGCGAGGTGGGAGCTATCTGGACCACCCGGCGTTCTGCCGGTCGTCGTGGCGGTACGACGGCGACCTGTCCGAAGAGGGAAGGCCTCACCGGCTCGACCCGGACATCCGGTATCACCACGTGGGTTTCCGCCTCGCGCGGACGATCCTGGACGATCCACCCGCGTGCGCGCAGGACGACCAGGTTTGTTGCTTGAGAGCGCCAGAGTGCACCGCCCCGGCGTGTCCGGAGTGACCCGGCGAATCTCTAGATCGAGACTCTGGACCTCTCTACCTCTCAGACCGGCCTGGCCAGCCAGGCCCGGAAGAAGCGAAGATTTCGTTGCGAGGGCGTGGAGACGCCGACGATGGCGGCGTTCGTGCCGCTAACGACGACGTAGGCTGAGCAGAGTTCAGGTGAGGAGGAGCGGCGGCGCGGGCGCCGTCAGCGGCGGTGTATCCGCGTCCGCAGCAGGAATCTGCGCTTCTTTCGGGGCTAGGCCGGGGCTAGGCCTAGAGTGACTCGAACCAGGCCAGCGCCGGCTCGTCGTACTTGTCGGACCACATATGGGCGAGACTGGGGTCGTAGACCGCCTGGACGACCTTGCCGCCGTCGCATCCCTCGAAGCGCCTGAGAGCGACGCCGCCGGGGAGTTCGGTCTGCGAACCCTCGGGATCGCAGTTCAAATGGCCGGTCCAGAATTCGATCTGCTCCTCGGCCGTAGCGTGCGCTTTCATCTTGATGCTGCAGCCGCTGGAAGGGCAGACGTTCTCATCGCTGCCCCCCCGGACCACCATCATGTGGGTAGCGCCCACCGGCTCAGGGATCTCATAGGTGACCCCCTCGTTGACGAACGGACAGGCGTCGAGATCGCAGGCCGCCGTGCACTCACCGCACATGGGAGCGTCCACGCCCGTGGACAGAACCAGCCTCGTGGAGTGGCAGATGGCGAACGCGCCACGCAGCAGCTCGGGATGCTCCGCGGCGAAGCGCTGCGTCATCGCCGCGCCATTCGAGAAGCCCGACATGAATACCCGCTCGCTGTCGAGTGAGAGTCCCGTCACCAGCCAGTCGATGAGGACCACGAAGAATCCAATGTCGTCGGCAGGCGTGGACTCGAGGCCCCACGAGTTCCACCCGTGATTGTCGCCCTCGGCTCCTTCGGACAAGGCCCCCTCGACGATGGCGGTGACCCAGCCTCGCTCGCTGGCGCCGCGGACCAGGCCTGACCGCTTGCCCTGCCACGCGGGCGCACTTCCGTTGCCCCCGTGGAGCGAGAGGAGCAACGGGGCCGGGGTTGACGGGTCCCAGTCCTCCGGAATGGTGATGATCAGCGTCCGGTCTTCCCCCTCCCAATTGACCTCCAGCGCGTGCTCCCCGGCCACCGTGGGCAGTTCTGGGGTGGTCAGACCATTGTTGGCGCCATTGTTGGCGCCGTTGTTGGCGCCGTTGTTCGCGCCGTTGTTGGCGCCGTTGTTGGCGCCGTTGTTGGCGCCGTTGTTGGCGCCGTTGTTCGCGCCGTTGTTCGCGCCGTTGTTCGCGCCGTTGTTGGCGCCGTTGTTCGCGCCGTTGTTCGCGCCGACTCCGTCGGTGACGTCGTCGACTGCTCCAGAGCAGGCGCACAGGTAAAGGAAAGTGGCAGCAACGATGCAAAACGAGAAAGTGCGCACGGGGACTCCTGAGTTATCTGAGGCTCGGTGGTTGCTGCGGGACACGAGATGCACCCGACGTGCCATGCTGGACGCCCCGCGACTGTCGGGACACAAGCACGTTGGGACGAACCGTCGTCGTCGCCGAGCCGACGGATCGTCTCTGGCAGGATACCCTGAAGTCTACTTCAGGTCGAGCGCGCGCATCCGGCTGGCCAAGGTCGTGCGGGGCAGGTCCAGCGCGCGGGCGGCGTGGGATACGACCCCGTCGTTCTCGGCCACGACGCGGCGGATCAGAGCGGCCTCCTCGCCGTCCAGCTCGCGCTTGCGTCGCCCAAGGTCGCGCCATTCGGCGACGAGGGCCTCAGACGGGCCCACGGGGGTCGGCGATTCCGTCCCAGGAAGGCTACTGACACCGACGTCTTCCAGACCCAGGTGGCGCACTTCCAACGTGTCCGAGTTGTCGCCGTCCACCCGTGCCCGCTGCCGCGCCCGGTCGATGGCATGCTCCAGCTGCCGAACATTGCCACGCCACGTGAGGGCCGGCGATGCAAGGAACTTTCGGAGCGGCATCCCCAGGCGCCAAGGCCGCGTCGGGTCGACCCGCCGCAGAATCGTCTCTGCCATCGCGGGAATGTCCTGGCGCCGATCGCGCAGGGACGGGACGCGAATCCGCACACCGGCGAGGCGGTAGAAGAGATCCTCGCGAAACGTGCCATCGTCGATCGCCTTTCGCAGATCCCCATTGGTGGCCACGATCAGCCTGACGTCGGCGTGCCGGGCCTGTCCCGATGCGTGCCCCAGCGGCCGGTAGGTGCCAAATTGGGTGAAGTCGAGCAGCAGCTGCTGGGCCAGCGCGGGAAGATTGAGGATCTCGTCGAGGATGAGGGTACCGCCATGGGCGTACTCCACCACGCCCTTGCGGCGGCCCACCGCGCCCGTGAACGCACCGCGCTCGTGGCCGAACAGCTCGGACGTAATCGTATTGAGGTCATCGCTTGCACCGAGGGTCGCCCGCACCACGGGTGTGCGGCCACTGGCGGCGGCGATGGCAGCGGCCAGCAAGGTCTTGCCGGTACCCGACTCGCCCAGGATGAGGATGGGGGAGTCTCCGTGCAGCGCCGACTGCAGTTCGCGGCGCACTCCGGACATCGACGGGGGCGCCAGGAGCTCATCGAGACTCGGGCCTGGGGTCATACCGCGCCCGGTCTCTACCTGGGCGCGGTGCAGGCTGTCCCGCGCGGAGTCCAATTGGCGCTGATGGTGGACCACGCCGGCCAGCATCACGCCGACAGTATCCACAAACTCCTCGTGGAGTGGCCCGGCCTGTTTTGTGTAGTCTCGGAAGTCGACGTAGAGGACACCCACCGCGGATCGCGACGCGTCTGATGCAGGGACCCGGATCGGGGCGGCCAGGGCGTACCAGACGCCCATCTCGATCAGGGAGCAGGCCTGTGCGTTGCGGCGAGTCCAGGTCACTGAGCGTCCGGTGTCGAGGACCTCACGGATGAGGCCGCGGCTAACCTCCTGCTGCTCCAACTCCGTCAGGGCCCGGCTGCGCGTGCGGGCATGAATCACGACAGGAGCACTGGACTCGCCGCCGAGGAGGATCATGCCGCGGTCAGCGCCAAGGAGCTCGACCACGCAGTCCAGGCACTCGTCGATGAGCGCGTCGCGCTCCAGCGCGGATGCCAACTCGCAAGACAAGGATCGGATCGCGCCCCAGAGACTCTCATGGTCGATGGTTGCGCCCGCGGCGATGGTCGTCATTGGCACGCTCGATTGACCCCGTGGCACGTTCTGAGTAACGTCGAACATCCCCCAAGATGGAGTGTCCAGAGCGAACGTGCAAGCCAGCGGCTCCCGTCAGGAAGCAGTGCTGCTTCTTCACCAACGATACGCGCTTGGCCCGCTGCTTGGGACCGGCGGTAGCGCCCGGGTGCACCGCGCCGAAGACCGGGAGCGCGGCTGCCACGTCGCCGTGAAGATCGCAACGAGCGCGGATCCGACGCAGGCAGCCAGGTTCGAGCGTGAGGTAGAGCTCGCCGCCGGCCTCACGCACCCAAACATCGTCCCCATTCGCGACCACGGGCTGACGGACGACGGGCGCCCGTGGCTGGTCATGGACCTGGTGCCGGGTCGCGACCTGGCGGCGGTGCTGGCCACGGATGGCCCGCTGGCCGCGCCCAGGGCTGTGGGCTTGCTCGACGGCTGCCTGGCCGGCGTCCAGGCAGCCCACGCAGCAGGCATTGTCCACCGCGACCTCAAACCCGCCAACCTGCTTCTGACCCCGAACGATGACCTCATCGTCCTGGACTTTGGCGGGGCCTTCCGCGCTGAATTGGGCGACACACGACTGTCTCGGACGGGTGTGCTGGTGGGGACACCCGCGTATCTGCCACCCGAGTACATTCGCACGCGCGTCGCGACGCCGCGCAGCGATGTCTACCAGATGGGCCTGGTCCTCGCGGAGATGTTGAGCGGCCGTCCTGCAGTGGACAGCTCCGACGTCTACGATTGTCTTCAGGCCCATTGCGAAGGTCGGCTGACCTTTCTGGACGAAGTTCGGGCTGGCCCGCTGTGGGCAGTGATTCGGCGTGCGACAGCCCTGGAACCTGAGGCGCGGTTTGCCAACGCCGGACAGATGCGTGCGGCGCTGACCTCTGCACCGTTGGGTGTTGTAGGCCTCGCGCCGCGTCGCCCTTGGCTTGGTTGGGCCGCGGCGGCGACGGCGATTGGCGTCGCCGTCACCGTCGGGGCCCTGGCATTGGGCGAACCCGACGGCAATGTGGCACCTCCGGTGGCCGTCGAGTCGGCGGCGGCGGCGCCCCAGCGTCCCTCGCCTGCACCAACGAGGCTCAGCGCGCCACCCAGGGCAGCGGAAGCCGCGCCCACCGCGGCAGAGCCCCCGCCGAAGGACGAAAAACCTGACTCGGGGTCGACCGCCACCGTCCGGGCGCAGAAGGTCCGGGCGGCGCCCGGCGCCCCCGCGTACACTGAGAAGCGGGCGGCCCCAGACACCGCGCCAAACGCCCTGCCGCTCCTGCGTGAACCCGGCGTGGCGGACCCCGTCGCCACCGGACTTCCATTCCTCGAGGACAAATGATGGGTCGGCGGCTCGCGTGTGCGTTGTTGTGGCTCGCCTGCTGCGGCGTGGGTGTCTGCGCCCAGGCGCAGGCGCAGACGGTGTCCCCCAGCGAGAACCAGACGCGGCTGTACCTGGCGGGCGCGGCCGCGTACGAGGCCGGGCAGCACGAAACAGCCATCGCCCACTTCCGGGCGGCGCTGCTTTTGGGGGAACTCAATGTGGTCCGCCTCGGATTGGGCCGTGCAATGTTCGCCACGGGCGACTGCGACGGCGCCAAACTGCAGTACGACCTGGCGTTGGAGGGCCCCGCCGTGTCGTCGCCCACTACAGCGCAGGTGCGGGCCAAGGTGGACGAGTACCGCGCCGACCTGCGTGCGGGGTGTGCCGGCACCCTGGAAATCGCCTGTCACCCAGAGCAGATGGACGTCTCCGTGGATGGAGGCGAGGCGCAGCCGTGTGGCAGATCCTGGGCGCTGCCGCCCGGCTCCCACACGGTACGCGGCTCCGATGGCAACGCCTCGATCGAAACCGTGGTTCACGTCGACGGGGCGCAGACGGTGCGGGCCGAGCTGACCCTGCCAGCGACCGCCCCGGCACCCGCGCCGATCGAGTCTGGCGCCGACGCGCGTCTGGTGTGGGGCGCGGGGCTGGGCGGAGCCGGCCTCGTGGGCTTGGGACTCAGTGTCGGCATCGACGTCACAGTGCTCAATGATCAGGTCGCGGCCTATGACCGGGCCCGAACCGCCTTTGCGGCCAACCCCACCGAGGGGCTCAGGGCAGACGCCAAAACCAAGCGTGCGTCGGCAGATGACGCACGCCTGTGGGTGCTGGCCGGATACGGGCTCTCCGGGGCGCTCATCGCCACCGGGGCGACATTGGCCGCCCTTGCGCTCTTCGGCGCTGAGGAATCGAGAGCAGAAACGGCCCTGAGCTTTCGCGTCAGCTCCGATTGTGGCGTGGTCCTCGTGGACTTGTTCCAGCTGTGGTGAGCGTCCCCTGCCAGTGAGCGGACTCTCTCAGGGCGCCGCGCCGGACTGCTGAAGAAGCTTGGCCACAAGGCCGGTCCAGCCGGTCTGGTGCATGGCGCCAACCCCGGCGCCGTTGTCCGCGTGGAAGAACTCGTAGAACAGCGGGTAGGGCGCGAAGTACGGGTCCTCGTCAAACAGCGGCGTGCGCGCATTGACCGGGCGGCATCCGTCGTCGGGATCGGGCATGAAGAGGTTGATCAGGCGCTTGGACAGATCCGTGGCCACCTCCCCCAGGTTGACCCAGTTTCCGGACCCGGTCGGCAGCTCCACCTTCAGATCGTCCCCGTAGTAGTGGTGGAATTTCTGAAGTGACTCGATGATGAGGTAGTTGACCGGGAACCAGATGGGCCCGCGCCAATTGGAGTTGCCGCCAAACAGACCGCTGCGCGACTCCGCCGGCCAATAGTCCACCGAGTGGGCGTGGCCGTCGACCTCAAAGACGTACGGCTCCTTCTTGTGCACCTTGCTGATGGAGCGGATGCCGTACGGAGACAGGAACTCGTCCTCGTCCAGCATGCGCCGCAGCACCCGCACCAGGCGGTCTCGGGTCAGGAGGGCGAAGAGGCGCCGCTGCCCAGCGCCGGGCACCGTCACGCTGGCCATGTTGCCGACCAGGTGCGGGCGGTGCTCGATGAACCACTTCATCCGCCGCTCGAGGTCCGGCATCTGCGCCAGAGTCTCCGGCTCGATCGTGTCCACGGCGAACAGCGGCAGCAGGCCCACCAGCGAGCGCACGGCGAGCTTGTGCGTCGTCCCGTCGGGCAGGTGCAGGTAGTCGTAGAAGAACCCGTCCTCCTCGTCCCACAGGCTGTGACCCTCACCACCGACATCGGTCATGGCGTTGGCGATGCGCAGGAAGTGCTCGAAGAACTTGGTCGCCGTGTCCTGGTAGCACGGGGTCTCGCGCGCGAGCTCCAGGCTCACGCGCAGCATCTGAAGGCAGTACGCCGCCATCCAGCTCGTGCCGTCGGACTGGTCGATGCGACCGCCCGTCGGCAGCTCGGCGCTGCGGTCAAAGACCCCGATGTTGTCGAGCCCGAGGAAGCCGCCCTGGAAGATGTTGCTGCCCTCGGTGTCCTTGCGGTTGACCCACCAGGTGAAGTTCAGCATCAGCTTGTGAAACACGCCCTCCAGAAAGTCCCGGTCGGGGCGCCCGCGCATCTTCTCGTCGATCTTGTAACAACGCCACACGGCCCACGCGTGCACGGGTGGGTTCACGTCGTCGAACGCCCACTCGTAGGCGGGCAGCTGCCCGTTGGGGTGCATGTACCACTCGCGCGTCATCAGCTCGAGTTGCCGCTTGGCGAAGTCGGCGTCGACGAGGGTGAGCGGGATGCAGTGGAAGGCCAGATCCCAGGTGGCGTACCAGGGGTACTCCCACTTGTCGGGCATGGAGATGATGTCAAAATTGGCCATGTGGGACCAGTCGCGGTTGCGACCGACCGAGCGCCCCTCAGGCGGCGCGGGCATGCCCGGGTCGCCGCGCAGCCACTGCTCCACGTCGTAGTAGAACAGCTGCTTGGTCCACAGCATCCCCGCCAGCGCCTGGCGCTGTACGGACAGCTCCTCCTCGGGCAGGCGCGGGTTCTGGACGGAGGCGTAGAACTCGTCAGCCTCTCGCTTCTTCTTGGTGAAGAGCTCCGCGAAATCCTTGAACGGCGCCGCCTGCTCGACCCGCGTGATGCGACAACGGATCTTCCGCGACTTGCCGGGCTCCACCCGAAGATTGTACACCCCCGCGCACTTCGTCCCCTCACCGTCGGGATTGACGGCACCCTTCTCGCCGTCACAGACGTACCGATGGAAGGCGTCTTTGACGTAGGGCGTGGTGTTTGGGGAGTGGTTGAGCCGCTCGTAATTCGTCTCGTTCTCGGTGAACAACACCTCGTCGGCGTCCTGCAGGTAGAACATGTACAGGTCGGAGGTGGGGTGCACCGTCTCTACGGCGCTGTCGTCGCCGGGCGTCGGGACGCGGCGCATGTTCGGCTTGCCCTTGGCGTCCAGCATCGGGCCGTTCTCGTAGCCCCAGGACCAGGTGTTCCGGAACCACAGCGTGGGCAGCACGGTGATCTCGCGCGCCTCCTTGCCGCGGTTGAACACCTCAATCTGGACGAGCACGTCATCCTGAAAGGGCTTGGCGTACTCGATGAAGACATCCCAGTAGCCGCCTTCGAACGCGTCCGTGTCCCAGAGCTCGTACTCGTCGTCCAGGTAGCCCCGGCGACCGTTCTCCGCCACGAGATCCGCGTAGGGGAACTCCGCCTGCGGGTACTTGTAGAGCATCTTCATGTACGAGTGCGTCGGCGTGGAGTCGAGGTAGAACCACGCCTCCTTCGCGTCCTCGCCGTGGTTGCCCTCGGGGCCGGTGAGGCCAAACATGCGCTCCTTGAGGATCGCGTCCTTGCCGTTCCAGAGAGCCAACGCAAAGCACATGTATTGGTTGCGGTCGCAGATGCCGCCGAGGCCGTCTTCGCCCCAGCGGTAGGCCTTGCTGCGCGCGTGATCGTGCGGGAAGTAGTCCCACGCCGCGCCATCGGGGCTGTAGTCCTCGCGCACGGTGCCCCAGGCGCGCTCGGACAGGTACGGCCCCCAGTTCTTCCAGTTGGCTTGTCGATCTCGATATGCTCGGAGTCGACGCTCCTCGGCGGTGGTCTCTCTGCGGACGCTCACGTGGCTAACCCCTGTTTGGTTCCGGGACGTTTGATTCGAGGGAGGAGCTCAACAAAATTGCACGGGCGATGCCGCACATCGAGCTGTTGCGAAAGGATCTGGTCCATCGCCAGTCGGCACGCTCCGGTGGAGCCGGGCAGGACGAAGACGAAGGTGTCGTCACACAGCCAGGCGTCGGCCCTGGATTGCAACGTCGACGTCCCGATCTCCGCAAAGCTCAGATGCCGGAACAGCTCGCCGAATCCGGCAATGTGTTTGGTGCCGAGCGGCGCCACCGCCTCCGGTGTCACGTCCCTGTAGGTGACGCCCGTACCGCCGGTTGTGATCACGACATCCACTGCATCGTGCTCCATGAACGCACGCACGCGCTCGCGGATGGCCTCCTCATCGTCGGTCACGATGTCGCGGCTCACCAGAATATGACCCATCGTCTCGACACGTTCCGCGATGAGGGCGCCCGAGCGGTCGTCGGCCAGGGTACGGGTGTCCGAGATGGCCAGCACCGCAATTCCCACTGGGACGAAGGGGCGTTCGGTCATGTCACTCCTTGGTTGAACGCGCCGAAATGTATTCCAGCGAGGGCCACAGGTCCAGACGAGAGATTCGGGAGGCGGCGAGTATACCGGTGGCAGCACGAGGCGCATTCGTGGCATGATTCCAGGCCTCTCTCGAATTGGGCAGGGTGGAGACTTTGAGCAGCTGCGCATTATTTGCGGCACGGATTGTGGACGGCGACGCGCTTTGGTTGCGCGATCCCGACGCGGCCGGGGCTGCGCAACAGACCCTGGAATCCGTGTGCAAAGGCTCCGCGGACTCCGCTCTGCTCGGTGCCTCCGTGGGCGCTTTGGAGATCGTGCTGGCGCTCGACGACATCGTCAGCGCAGTGGCCGTCGCCCAGGCGCTGCTCGGGGCGCACGCCGAGGGCAGGTTGCCTCAGGTTGCCGCCGCCGTGCACTGGGGCGCGGTGCACGCACACCGTTCCATGCTGACGGGACGCGCAGAGGTCGGCGGGGCCGCGGCCCAGATCGCGCGCGGGCTCGCGCACGTGGCCTGCGAAGGACAGATCCTGCTGAGTGAAGACGCTGCGCAGGGCGCAGGCGACGTGAGCATGTACGACGGGATGCGCCGGATCGACCTCGGCGACGTCGCCGTCGCGGGTCAGTTGATCGGCTGCTGGCAATTGGCTGCGGGCGGACTGCACACCAGCCTGCCGTCGGCGCCCAGGGAGGCGGTCGACCCCTCCCGGTCCCTCGGCGGTCTGCGTTTCCTCGGCCGCAGAAGCGAGCGGGCAGAAGTCATCGACGCCCTCACCGCTGGCCATCGCTGCGTGACGCTCACGGGGCCCGTCGGCATCGGTAAGAGCCGCGTGAGCGAGGCGTGCGCGGTGACACTCGTGCCCAACACGCTGCGCGACCACCTGACCGTGGACCTGGACGGCCGCACACAGCCCGAGACCATCGTCTCCGTGATCGAGGCCACGCTCGGGCTGCGGGAGCGGGAGGCGCTGTCGCTCGGCGCACGTCTGACACGGATCGCAGCCGCGCTCGCAGCCCGCGTTGGCCTGCTGCTGGTCATCCGGGACGCGGAGGGTCTGGCCTTCGCTCCAAACATCGTGGACACCCTGTGCCGCGAGCGGCGTGGCGCCACATTGCTCACGAGCACGCTGCCGATACCAGGTACAACCTCCGTCGCGATCGGCCCTCTGGACCCGTTGGACGCGCTGCTCCTGTTCAAAGACCGGCTGGTGGTCGCGGCGCCCGACGCCCCCACGCCGCCCCATTCGGACATTGAGGACCTGGTCGAGCGGCTGGAGTTCAACCCGCTGGCGATCGAGATCTCCGCCACTGAGGCCGCAGCCGTCGGGGTCGCGGTAACCCTGGCCGCGGCCCGCCTGGATCTCGACACCCGAAACTCTCTGTTTGGAGCCCAGAATCGCCCTACGACCTTTCGTGCAGCCGTAAGGCGCCAGTGGAATCGACTGCCCAAGATGCTCCAACGGGCGACGATGCACCTGTCGGTGTTCCGTGGCCCCTTCCGGCGGATCGATGCGGAGGCCGTCTGCGAGGGCAACCCAGCGCACGCGCTTCAGGCCCTTGAAGCCAACGCGCTCGTCCGTCGCGAGGGAGACCTGTGGCAGCTTCACCTGCCGGTACTCTGGTACGCGCGCGAGCAGCTGGCGGACTCCGCCGACGCGTCCGAGGCCGTGGAACGCTACGTGCGTCATGTCGCGCGTCACCGTTCCTCCGTGGAGCACGTGGACGAGATACTCGCGGTCTACGGGCTCGTCCCCGTGGGCGAAGAGCGCCTGTCGCTTTCGCTCGCGCTGGCCGCGGGTCCGCACCTGCTCGCACGTGAAGACGGCGCGACGTTCCTGCACCTGCTGGACACGTTGAGCACCGCGAGGATCGAGGACAACGACACGCGGCAGCGCCTCATCGCCGCCTACCGCCACCTGCCCGACGCGATGGTCGCGCCGACGAGCGTCACCCGCCTGCAACAGCAATTGCCCACGGCGACCGACCCGTTCGTGGCGGTCCAATTGTGGATGACCCTCGCGCGGGTGCTCGGCGCCCGGCGAGAGTATTCGTTGGCGCAGAGCTGCCTGGACAAAGCGGCGGATCGGGCGAGCGAAGAAGAAGCACTGCGGGGCGAATTCCACCTGACCCAGGCCCATCTATGCATTCAGACCGAGGCCTGGGACCGGGCACAAGCGGAGCTGCTGGCGGCCTACGATCTGGCCGCCCCACCAGTCCCGCCGGGTCGTCTGGCACGGATTCAATTGGACCTCGGCCGAACCCTCGCCGGCCAGGGCGACCTGCGGCATGCGCGGATCCACTTCGACGCGGCCGCGTTGCGCTCGTCGCAAGAGGGGCACACTCTGGCGAGTCTGGACGCGCACCTGCACCTGGCGATGCTGGAATTGGCCCGCGGTGAGCAGGGGCGCGCCGGTACACTGCTGCGCAGCACGACGCACCTGGCGCGCGTCCTCAACAGCGCGCGGGCAGAGGCCACGGCGCTGGCCTGGGCGTCCGCGGCGGCACTCGCCAGGGGAGACCGGGGCGAGGCGGCCCGCAGGCTGGGGGTCGCCCAGAGCTGCGCGCGCGTCAGCCCTGTGGAGACCCGAAAGTTCGTGCTGGTGATCATGGCGCTGGCCGCCGCCGTCCGCGGAGACGCAACGGAGGCGTGGCTCCACGTCGCCGAGGCGCGCGGTCTGGGGGGCTTTTTGTCGCCAGCCATGGGCTCGTGCATGGCCGAATTCGCCGGCACCATCGCCGCTTTGACCGACGGCGGGCCGCCGGATCTCGACAAGTGGTTTGACGAAGGCGACGAGGAAGGAAGCTGGCTCGAGCCCCGCGCTGCCCGGCGCATTCTCGCGCAATTGCACCACTTCCAATAGCGTTCGGCTTCGGCGCGTCCGCCCCTCCCTGAACGAGTGGGAGACATCCCTGACCACCGTCAGTCACGGTCCAAGTTGACAGCACGCCACTTCTCCGCGAGGTTCCAAACCACTGAACACGAACCCGCGCTGCGGCGGGGGCACTTGACCGCGGTTGCGGAGGTATGGGGACATCGATGAACCGTTCGACACTGATCATGGCCGTGGGGCTGGCTCTGACGCTCCTGAGCGCAGGATGCGTGGAAGACCTGACCGGGAACAACGTCACCGGTTATTGCGTGGGGACCGGGAACCAGGGGGAGGGCGAAGCCTGCTCCAGCAACGCGGACTGCGCCGGCTCACTGGACTGCCACAGCATGGCCGGATGCGTCGTGCGCTGTGGGACCGACCTGGCCTGCGGTGACGGCTCCTGCGTCATCCCGGAGGACGGCAACAACGGCAACAACGGCAACAACGGCAACAACGGCAACAACGGCAACAA
>CALBXO010000628.1 GCA_937890335.1 uncultured Pseudomonadota bacterium
CGCGCCATCCTCATCCTTGGACAGGAGCTGATCGGAATTGTCCACCAGGTAGCCCAGGTTGAGCGTCGCGCGCACGGGGATCGGCCCATCGGGCAGCTCGGTCCCGTCAAACGTGGCCAGCGCGGCGAACCGCACGCCCGTCGCGGGAAGCTCGAACGTCGACTCGCCGGCACCGGTGAGGAAAATCAGACGCAAGTCGCCGCCGACGTGGAACGCCGGCCCGACCTCGAAGACCGCCTTGGCCCCGAGATTGGTGTCGCCCTGCGCCAACACCGTCTCCGGCGTGCTGAACGTGTTGTTGTTCGACCGGGCCTGCAGGACCAGGTACGGCTCCAGGAATTCGATGGGAGTGGCGGAGATGCTCAGCGACCCGAGAAAGCGTGAGTTCTCGTCGTTGGCGCGGACCACGTCAGATCCACTGAAGACCTGTCCCTGGAGCGCCAGCCGGAACGTGAGCTCCTCGCCCGTCCTGGCAGTGGTTACGTGGAACAGACCCGAGCCGCCGTCCACGGTGGGAACGGGCGGCAGGCGGTTGGGGTAGGGATCTTCGCCGGGCGCTGCAGCCTCGGGAGTCTCCTCTCCGGACGCTTCGCTGGCGATCTCTGCATCGAGCCCTTCGCCGTCCTGTGCCGCGACGCTCGCCGGCACCGACAGGAAACACGCGATGCAAAACAGGGCTATCAGCCTCGGACGGCTCGTCATCAAGGCACTCCTTCTGTGGGTTCCTACGCCTGCAAGACGGCTTGCAGGTTTACCGGGAACCCCACGGGAGTGTCAACGACCGACGCCCTGAGACACGAGTTTCGTCAGTTGGTCACGCACAAAGGGATCCTTCTCCAGCGACTTTCGCAACCGGAGCATCTCCACGCCATCGGCGCCTCCAAACCGGGCCGTCGCATAGGCTGCATCCAGCCGGGTCTGCATGTCAGCGTGCGACATGTACGGCTGAACCCAGGGAAGTGCCCGCGGGCCAAATGCCTTCAGGGACGACGTCAAGCTATGGCGGAGGTAGGTCTCTTCCATCTCGCCGACGGCCAGCACGCGCTCAAAGTGGATCGCGGCGACCGGGTCATCGGAAAACAGGCCCAGGGCATCGATGGCGCGCACACGCAGGCTGGGCAGCTGGTCCGCGTCCTGGATGAGGGTCACAAGAATCTCGGCGACCTCGGGGGAGGCTGCCTCGAGCTGCGCCCGCGTCGGGAAGAACTCGTATCCGGACAGCATCATGACCACCTGGTCACGCGCCGCCTGCGACGGTGCCGGCGTAGCTTGCGCGGAAGCGTAGCTGGCGCCGAGGACGACACAGACCAGAGACAAGCAGAGGGTTTGAATCGCTCGCATGGGGTACTCCTACTTCACCAGCGCAGAGCGCTGGAGAACAAAGCGCTGACCAACGGAGACCTGCTCCTGGCGTACGCCGCTGATGCTGAAGGGGAACATGAAGTTCTTGTGGTCGGGGCAGCTCGTCCCCTTCTGCGGGTCCGAACACTGTTGTGTGTCCGTGATGGGGTCCCCACCGCCACCGTGCTCGGTAGTGTGGCGCAGGCCAAGGAAATGACCGATCTCGTGGGCCATGGTCTGCCCCAGGTTGGCGGGGGCCGATTTGAGATTGACGCTGGAGAAGACCAGCCCCGTACCCAGGGAGCCGTGGAAACCCGAGACGCCGGGCAGTCCCGGGCTGACGCCCAGGAGTCCGGGTACCTCCGGGATGTTGAAGTCTCGGATGAGAAAGACGTTCACGGAGAGGAGATCGTCGCGCGTGGAGCCGGGGTCCGTGGACTTCTGTACCAGGGCGAAGACCTCGTTGAAGTCCCGGATGACCTGGAACCGTGAGGTGTCTGAGGAGCTCAGCTCCTTGTACCACACCGTCCCAAGGGTGATCCCGGCCTTCGCGTAGATGGTGTCCACCGCGCCCACCATCGTCTGGATGTTGGCGTTGCTCTCCGCGTTGCTGGCCGAGACACCGCTGATCCCGACCAGGTAGAAGTTCACATCGACGCGCGTGCCCGGGCTCGGGCTCGGGATGACGTAGTAGCAGACCTCGTCGGCGCTGGTGTCGAACTCCATCGACCAGGTGCCTCCCCAATCCGTGCGCGTGCCCTCCAGGTCGGGCTTGTCCGTCCCGGGGAAGAGCATCGGCGCGATGGACACGAGGATGAGCGGGTTGAGCGAGTAGAAGTCGTAGTCGCTCTTCAGGTTGAGGTTGACGCCATTGCCGCTCAGGCGGGCCGGTACGATCTCCTCGCGGGCGGTGAATGGCGCGATGTAGAAGCCCGCCGAGCCCTCGGGCACGGTGAAGTTGATGGTATCGCCCGGCTGGCAGTCGATCTCGAATTCGCCGGCCCCCGCGAGGTCGGGGTTGGAGCCGCCGCTGACTGGGTTGCACACGCCGCTGGAGCAGGCGTAACCATCGCGACACTCGCTGTCGTCCGAGCAGCCGGCTTTGCAGCGTGTCCCGTTTCCGTCGTTGATGCACTGGCCACCGTTGCAGTCGGTCGCCGTGCGACAGCCGACGGTGGTGCAATACCCGCCGGGGTAGCCCTCGCCCGCCCGGATGCAGACGCCGCCCCGGCAGTTGATGTCCGACACGCACGACGCGCCGTCCTGGGCCCCGTTGGGGTTCTTCACAAAGCGCTCATCGCCCGGCACGCAGCTGGGGCTGGACAGCTCGTTGGACGAGCACTCGTAGCCAAAGCGACAGGTCCCATTGTTTTCGCAGGAGCGCAGGCAGAACGACTCGTCGCCCTGTTGCTCGCAGTGACTGCCTGAGGGGCAGCTCGCCCCGCCGGTGCAGCTCACCGTGCAATAGCCACCGTCAAAGTTGGTGAGGCAGACGCTGTTGGAGGCGGTGCACTCGCTGTCCGCCGCGCAGGAGCTGCCGACCGCGCCAGAGGGCGCCTGGTCGGAACCCACACCCTCGGCGGGGAGGCAGACGTTGTCGCCGTCGTACTCGAAGCAGTCGTACCCGTCGCGGAGGCACTGGCCGTCCAGGTCGCACAGGGCCAGGCAGACCTCAAGGTCGCGGCCGGTGTCCAGCTCGATGGCGAAGCACTCGGAGTTCAGATCGCAGCCGTTGGTCGCACAGTCGTCGATCGTGCAGTAACCGTCGGGAAATCCGTCTTCGTCGGTCAGGCACAGGACGTTCGTTTCAGCACCTGTGTCCAGCTCGGACACGATGCAGTCCTCTTCCGTCTCGCATGGGGCCCCGGTGGAGGGCAGGCATGCGGTCGTCAGGGCCGCGAGGGCAATGACCGCTCCGAGCGCTAGGTTTCTCATCGGACCTCCTGGTCTCACTACCTGTCAGTTGACGTCGATTACGCCGGTTTATTCACCGCGTTGCAACCAGCGTCGCATTGCCCGTCCCAGCGCATCGGGTTCGGCGGGAGGGCGAGGCCGGACGCCGGAACGCCCCAACGGGGATCCGACGGCTCGGTCCTTGCTCTCTTCGGCTGTCGGAGGCAACCCGATGAAGAAAATCCAGCAGACCCCCACGCGCCGAGCAGCGCCGCTGGGCCCGTCGGAAGGGCCCAGTACACGGAGCCATTGCCCGGAAGCGAAGCCCCCGTCGACCGGGTCATCGCCGCCGCGAGACGGCGATCGATCCCAGTCCACCGGGCGGCGAGCCTCCACAAATCCACGTACCCCTGCCCCTACCGTGCGGTCGCGTGCCGCGCTCGGCCACGGGTCCGGCGGCGTGTCTCAGTCTGAGATGAGACCTCCCGCGGCTGTCCCATCGCGCGACAACCCCGAAACCACCCGCCGTCGCCCGCCTCGGTGGGAGACCGAAGTCCGGAACGCGGGCACAATCCAGGTGGGCGGCTACGCGATCGTCCGCACGCTGCTCGGCCTCGCGGCGACCCAGAGCACCGGCGTCCTCCTGCTCACCATCGCGGACCTGGAGGTCGAGATATACCTCGTGTCGGGGCAGGTCGCGCACGTAGCAGGGGCACCGGGAGATCGACGGTTGGGGGAACGGCTGGTTGCGGACGTGGGCGTGGACCCCGCCGATCTCGAGCGGGCATTGCGGAACGCGCAGCCAGGCTGTCCGGTTGGGGCCGTCGCCTCCGAGAGCGGCCTCGTGACCGGGCCCGCGCTGCGCAGGTGCGTCCGGGCACAGGCCGCCGCGCGGATCGCTGGGCTGCTCGGGATGGGGCCGGGCACCTGGCGCTGGGTGGCCGACGTGGCTGCACCGCAGATCCCGACGGCCCGCCTGGCGCCCGCCACCATGGCGTCGCATGTGGTCCGGGACGCCGTCGCTAGCGGGCACGCCGAGCGGGAACTGGCACGTCTTCGATCCACTCCGTGCGCCACGACGACCCGACTTACGCGCCTGGCGGGGAAGCTGGACGGGACGGACGACTGGCCGGCCGTCGGCGAGCCCCGAACCATTGAAGAGGCGCTCAGAAACCTCCCAGCGGCCGACCGCATCCGGACCGTGTTCGGTATGTTGGTCTTTGGTGCCATCGACCTGCCGGATGACGCTCCGCACATGGCTGGTCTGGAGCCGCGCAGGCGACCATCTGCGCCCGCGCCCCCCCGTTCTCGAGTGGGTCGTCCGCCCGTGGCTGCGCAGACCGCCTCGAATCGCGATCACACAGAGATGGCCCAGCACCCGCCTCACGCCGCCGCAACGGGTGCGGTGCCGCCGCGACGCGCGCCGGAAGGAAGCCGCGCCGACGCGCGCCAGCAGTGGCAGGTCCGGCTCGAGTCCGTACAGCAGGGACTTCGCCTGGATCCGAGCGACCAGAGACTGCGGGCCGAGCGGGCGTGGATTGTGTGCAATCTCCCCCACCGAGACCCCGAAGCGCGGGATCGCATCTGCCTGTCCCACCTGGAGGTGGCGACGGACCTGGAACCTGGAATGGCCACGGCCTGGGAGTACCTGGGGCGCCTGCTGCATCGGATGGGGCGGGTGGAAGACGGTGAACGAGCGCTCAAACGGGCGGCTGCGATCGATCCCTGGGCCTGAAGGGTAAGATCGAGCGCCAGCCTTTGCCGGGCTGTGTGGCGGTCCACGGGGGGCTTCGCTTCAACGTCATCAGCGCACACCGGACAGGGCAAGACCGGAGGCCCGTCGATCGTTAGCGGACTTGCACCACCTTTCCAGAGATCGCGACGCATCCGGTCCAGGTCCCTTCCACACGGTCCATTCCGTAGAGCAGCGCGTCCGAAACCGTGGTGTTGGGCCCAATGCTCGTCCCGTCGACACAGACACCGGGGCCAAGACGCGCCCCGTGACCGACGCTGGCGTACGCGCCCAGGAACACCGGGGGTTTCACCAGCGCGGCGTCGTTGACCTGGGAGGGCGACACGATCGTGATCGGGGTCGGTGCGGGCGACTGCGGGAAGACCACGGGCTCAGCCAGACACAGCTGCGTGGAATCGAGCAGCAATTGGGGTGTGTCGAGCGCCACCCAGAACGCGTCCACCACGCTCGCTCGCGGCTGAATTCCGCGCTCCATCCACGGCATGTAGACGTCACCCACCATACACGGGGTTCCCGGCTTGTCGCCCACAGCGTCGACGTGGACCAGGGTTTCCGGCTCCAGCAGGTGGACACCCATGAAATCGAGCTCGCGCCCGCCTGCCTTCAGCCGCAGGTCACGAAGACGGACCACGTTCCCACGAGAGTCCGACGCCACCCCGCCGGGATGGCCACCGCGCGCCGGGCGCGTCAGCATTGTCGCGGCGGCCCCTTCGGCCCTGTGGTGGCGGAGTTCAGACGCGAGATCCACGTCCATCACCGAGTCGCCGTTGAGGCAAACCAGCGTCGTGCGGGGCCTGCCGAGCGCACGCCAGATTCCGGCGATGCCCCCGGCGGTGCCCCTCGCGGTTGTCTCCTCGACGAACACGAGCTCCACCGGATCCGGGTAGATGGCAGCGATCCTCTCCACGACGGGAGGGATTGCCTCTCCGAGGTGATGGAGATTGACGCCAATGCGACGGACACCCGCCCGGTACAGATGGTCAATCGAGTACGCGATGATGGGCGTGTTCAGGAACGGCAGGAGAGGCTTGGGCAGCACCTCCGTGAACGGGCGCATGCGCGTCCCGAGGCCCGCAGCCAGGATCGCGCCGACCGGACGCTCGCTCACAGAGTTGGGCGCTCGGGGCGCCCACCCTCTTCCAACGCTTTGATCTGCTGCATCAGGCTGGGATCACCCGACAGCCTGGCCAGCTCGCCCGCCTCGTCCAGAATTCGGCGGAACCCCGCCCCGTCTCCGCGCCCGCGGGCGAGGACGGCCAAAAGGAAACTCGATCGGGCGGCGATACCAAAGCTGGTGGACTGTAGAGCGAATTCCCGGGCCCGCTCGAGGAGTGCCTCGGCATCGGCGGGTGACGTGTTCATCACGAAGCGTCCGGTCGCGAGAAACACCTCAGCGACGCGCTCGGGGCGGCCCGACGCAAGCTGGTACTTCAAGGCCTCCCGCATCGTGGGCTGAGCCCGGTTCATATACGGCGCAATCTGTCGCTGACCGCCCGGGACGTTTGCGTAGAGCCACGGCAGCGTGCGGTACACAGAGATCAGCTCGTGCACGTCGCCCATGTCGGTGTACATCTCCGCTGCGGCCATGGCGCTCTCAAACGCCTCCTGCCGCATGTCCTGCCCCAGGTACAGGTTGAAGCGAAGAGCTTCCACCCGCGCGACTCCGGGCAGACTCTGCTCCTTTCGGTACAGGCGCTGGGCCTCGAGGAACGCGATCTCCGCAGTGGTGTGATCCTCGGCGTAGAGGGCGGCGAGCCCCTGCGCGACCCGCAGACCGGCCACCTGCTGATCCGGCATGATGCCGGCGAGATCCTCGGCGCGGCTGAACCACGCCGTCCGCTCCGGTCCCTCGTTGCGCCAGACATTGCCCAGGAATGAGAAGAAGAGATCGCCCGCACAGGAGGCGGAGGCCCACGGCGCAGGTTTGTCCTCGTCGGCCAGAGTGCGCAGCTCCTCGACGACGGGCGCGCAGGCCGCTTCAAAGGCCTCGAACTCGGTGGCTGCCTCTTCGTGGCGACCGGCGGTGTGGAGCGAATCGATGTACGCTTTCCACGCGTGCATCGTGTACACGCTCTCGCCCAACGATTTGCGCAGCGTGTAGAACCGCTCGGCGGCCACCAGACTCGCGTCCTTCAGGTCGAGCTCCTCAAACAGGGGCATCAGCGTCCCGACGGCGTTCACGATGGCCGGGTCGTCCTCGTTCGCCTCGGCCAGCGCGACGTCTTCCTGCACGGTCCAGAGCGCCTGCCGCGTGTGACCGGCCTGCGCCCACCGCATGGCGAGCTGGTCCCGGGCGTGCCACCGGGCGGGACCGCCCCACCCTCCTTCCTGCAGATGCCGCTCCAAATCGACGATCGCCACGGCATTGCGGCCCCGGTGGGTTTCCAGCGCGGCCACCAGGTTGACCCACAGTCCACGCAGTGCGGCGTCATCAGCCTTGGACACCCCGCCGCACGCAAACCCTGGCTCCGGCGTCGCGGCGATCATCGCGTGGGCCACACTGATGCCCGTATTGGTGTAGTTGAGGGTAAGTTTGCCATCGTCCACCCGGCCCGACACGAGCATCCGGTGGCCGTCAGTGGGCGGAAGCGGCAGCGTCTGACCGCTGTAGTGGGGGTCCACCGGGTCGAGCGAATCGGCGACCACCTCCACCGTCACGCCCTTGAGCCCGGCCGCTTTGACCGATCGTTTGAGTGATGCGACGACGCGGTCGCGTTGGGCGTCGCTGGAATCTCCGAGGAAGGTGGAGACCTGAATCAGCGCCGGTCGGTCTTCCTCCAGGCCAGGGCCTGCAAAGACGGCCCATTGGCCCTCCGCCAGTTTCCCCGAGCGCGACAGGATCACGCCGGTGGCTCCGGATTTGGTGGTCTTGGTGACCCGCACCGCCGCCACAACCCGGCTTCCGAGCCGTTCGCCGCCCTTGGGTATTCGCAAAATGAGGTATTGGTCGCCAGCGCTGATGCCGCTGCGCGCCCCAAGCTCCAGCGCCACCTCGGTACTGGACACGCCCCCTACGCGGGCCAGGCCCTTGCCTACCCCGGGCGGCGAGGCGCCCTTCCACAGCTCCAGGTCCGCGGCGGCTGGGGTCGGCTCGGACAGCAGATACTCCGCTTGAAGCAGCGCCTCACCGGACGGGAACGTCTTCGCGATCCGCACAACGCCGATGGCCGGGCGCTCGCCGGCCGACTTCGGCCAGTCGCCGGAGTAACGCACCACGTAGGTGTCTCCGGGTTTGCCCGTCAGCCCTTGCGCGTAGAATCTTCCGTCGGTCGCGGCGGTCAATTGCCCGGGTTTGGCCGCCGACAGCGTCGGCGCCGTGACCGGCAGCGTATCGGGGTAGACGGGGACGCCGCCCCCGGTGGGGGTGGCGCAGGCCACAGCAAGAAGCGGCAGCAGCGCGCCCAGTGTCCATTTCATCGGGGTTCTCCAGCTCACCGGCGCGGCCACGGGGCCGGTCGACACGGTGGCCGACTCTTCGCACATTCAATCCGGGCTTGTCGAGCGCCCGCCGAAGTTGACCAGCAACGATCCCGTGATATCCGTGGTGCATAGACAATCAACACGGGGAATCGCATGGAAGCGTTTGGAATTGTCGCCGTCCTCGCCCTCAGCATCTCGCTCGCCATCGGAATGGCCGCCCTCGGCCTCCGGGTCATGCTTCAACTCATGGGGTGACGCCGCTATTCGCGCGGGTCGTCCGAAACCACCCAGGCGTCGAATTCGCTCCCGCACCCGGCGCCGCCCGGCAGCCAGCCGATTTCCTGGAGAAAGACGCTGGGCTCGAGGGCCTGCATCCCGCCATCGCGCGTCTGCCCCGACCGGGGTGACGTGAGGTAGAGTTGCTCGCGCGCGCGCGTGACGGCGACGTGAAACAGCCGGCGCTCTTCCTCCAGGTTGTCCTGGTGGCTGGGAAAACGGCCGTGGGCCAGGCCTGTCACGAACACCACGTCCCACTCGAGCCCCTTGGCCCTGTGCACGGTGGTGACGTTCACCCCCTGTTGTCCAGCGGGTCCCTCGCCCTGGGCGCGCAGCAGCGCCAATCGATCAAAGAACTCAGGCAGCGTCTCGGTGGATGCAGCGATGCCCGCCAGTGACTCCAGGTCCCGCTGCGCGCCCGCGCGCGAGAATCTGTGCGCCAGGCACGGCCAGATGGAGACGTCCTCAATCAGTTCCATCGGGTCCGGTCGTCGGCGGGCGCACCACCGCGAAACACTTGCCGTAAACGCCTCCAGACTCGCCCGCGCCTGCCCCTTCAGACGACGGTTGCTCAGCCCGCGCACCAGTGTGGTGGTCAGCGGCGCCGGTTGGCTGCTCTGCAGAACGCGGCGGATTGACGTGGGTCCCACGCCCACCAGCAGCATCAGCGCCGAGCGCAGCGCGGTTGAATCCAAAGGCGCGGCGATGCACCGTGCGACCGTGAGGCAGTCGTGGATGTGCTGGGCGCGAAAGAATGTGGCGGACGACGACGACGCGATGGGGAGATCCTGGTCACTGAGCGCCTCCACGAGCGCCCTGGCTTGCCAATTGGCCCTGTGGAGGACGCCAATCGACGCGGAACGGCCCTGGGCGTCCACGATCTGTCGGCAGCGCGACGCCACGAACCGCGCCTCCTCTCTTGGGCTCGCGCACACGGCGACCACCGGCAGCGTCGCGATGGGCCGGGTCGCCACCAGATCCTTCGGGAATCGATCCGCGTTTTGCGCGATCGAGCGATTGCCCAGGTGCAGGATGTGCGGACGGCACCGATAGTTCTCCGTGAGGACAAAAACGGCCGCGTCGGGGTAGCGCGCGCGGAAAGTCCTCATGGGCGCCAGATCCCCGCCGCGAAATCCGTAGATCGCCTGCGCGTCATCTCCCACCACGGCCAGATTCCGGTGCTCGACAACGAGCTCGTCGAGGAGGCTTGCCTGGAGGAGATTCACGTCCTGGTACTCGTCCACGAGGACGTGGGACAGGCTCTGTCGGTACGCGGGGGAACGCGCGATGACCTGGCGCCATTTGACGAGGAGATCGTCGAAGTCCAGGAGACCCCTCTCCCGTTTCTGCGCTTCATACGCGGCAAAAACAGCCGGGAGTACCTCAGCCAGCGGCTGCCGGTGTGGCTCGAGAACAGCCTCTGGCCACGATTGCTGGCGGATGCATTGCGCCAGGACCCGCAGGCAGGCGCGGCCGGTGACGCCCTGCCCTTCGGGGCCGAGCGTCGCGACGACCGCACGGTCCATGAGCGCCTCTGCGGTGTCGGCGTCGGCGAGGGCAAAATCGGCGCCGACCTCAGCCTCCACGGGGTGCGACCGAATCGTGCGCGTTGCCTCAGCGTGGAAAGTGCCAGCCCGGACCAGGCGAGCGTGAGGCAGACCACGAGCCCCGAGTCGCGCCACGAGCTCAGAGGCGGCCCGCAGCGTAAAGGTGAAGACCGCCACGTTTCGCGGATCTGCGCCCCGCTGGACCAGGCGCTCCACGCGGGCCACAAGCGCAGCTGTCTTGCCCGTACCAGCGCCGGCGATGGTGAGGATGGGTCCCGGGGGAGCGTCTACAAACCGGCGCTGCGCGTCGTTGAGCGCGACGGCCAAATCACTTGGAGAAGGTGAGGATGGGAGCGGCTCCGCGGCTGGCGATGGCCTCCAGCTGGGTCACCATGGTGTCGCCGTATTTGGTGACTTCCGACACCTTGCCAACCAGGGCGCCCTGCCTGCGCGTGTAACGGCCCACCGCGTTGGGTCCGCCAGACCGCTGGATCTGTTCTTTGTCCACGTGGACCAGGGAGCGCAGCGGCGTGTCGAAGACCTTGCCCGAGGACGGGTACCGCACCTTCACCCACGGCTCCTTGTCCTTCTCAAAAGGCTCGGAATCCACGATGGCGATCGCGCCCTTCACAGGGGCGCCAGGCTCCTTTGCGTTCAGTTTCTGCGTGTATTCGTCGGCGTTGAAGATGACGGCGTACGCACCCCGACCGGACAGAGTCTTGTCGGCCGCGATCTCCTCCAGCTCCTTCTGGTCTACCTTGGTGGTCATGCGCACATGCTCTTTGGCCAGGTTGGCGATGAGCTGCGTGTCCGCGGTGAATTTGACCAGAAGATCGGTCTGCTGGGCGCCTACGAGGAGTCGTCCGCCGGCGACGGTGACGAGCTCCTCAGGTTTGACTGCGTAGTCCACCTTGGCGAGCTCTTCCATCAGCGCCATGTCCGGCGCCGTGGGATTGGACTTGCTGACGACGCCCTCCAGCTCCTTGACCTTGTCGACCTTCGGTTTGATGAAGTCGAGCAACGCCTGGGCCTCGCGCGTCTGCGCGTCATAGAGGGCGCGGGACTTGGTGGCGCCGCCCATATAGTAGGCTACCAGTCCGAAGAACAGGCTCATGACCACGACACCGGCGGCGAAGCCAAGCACCGGGAGGATGCCCTTGTGGGACTTGATCGGCACGTCCGATGCGCCGGCTGTGTCGATGGCGGGCGGATTCCAATCAGGTTTGGCCGGGGCCGGGCGCGGCGGGCGCGCTGGCGGTCCACCGGGAGGACCCGCGAACGGGGGCCGCGCTGCGGGGGGAGGCCCCCCTTGCGGCGCGTGGGTCGGGGCCGGAGGTCCGCCGGGAGGAGGACCCGCCGGACGCAGCCCGTGCGGGTGCACCGGCGCGGCGGCGGGCGGAAGGTTGATCTGCACCGCTCCCTGGGGAGCTACGGGCGCAGAGGACACCATCGTGCGGTCGCCGGGGCCGGTGGCGTCGGCGTCCGCGTCGGGTGCAGGAGCTGGCGCTTGCCCCCCTTTTCTGGCGAGACCCAGCCGAGCTTTGAGGTCGGCGAGGTCGGCCTTGCCAGGGGGGTCGTTGCGTCGAGTTGCCAAGGTAGGCTCCCTCTTCATTGAATGACGTCACCGGCGATGTCGCCGGGACGAAGTACTGGATTGGACAACAAACCGACCGGAGAATAGCCCACGGCTTTTCCTACCGTCAAGCGCGGCTTCGTCGCAGCCGGGACCGGGTTCGTGGCCCTTGCAAACGGATTGGAAAGAGCTAACATGGCAACGTTTTTCAAGGGGCAAATGCCGAACGGCTCCCGAGCCGTGTGACATAGAGTTTCAGACCGACAGGCTGATTGGAGGATTAACATGCAGCAGCTGGCTGTGCGCGCCGGCGCGATTTGCGTTGCCGTGTTTCTCGTCTTGGGATTCGGAGCTTGCTCCGACGATCCCAAGGACGACACAAACAACGGCAACAACAACGGGGGCAACGTCGACTGTGACGGACAAACCCTGAGTGTGACCTTGGAGCAGCCGGATCCCGCAGTGGGATTCGCACCGTTTTCGGTCAGCTACCGCGGCAACGTGACGTTCGTGCAGAACGTCGACTACGACTGGACCTTTGACTTTGGTGACGGCACCAACGCGACCGGACAAAACGGTCAACCTGCGGCGACGCGCGAGTACACCGAGGCCGGGAAGTACCCGGTCACCCTGACCATCACGGACACCACGTGCGACAAGCAGTACCAGGCCACCAGCGAGGTGGAGGTGTACGGTCGCGTCGAGTTGACCGGCCAGGACCTGGTCGTGAGCCCGCGCAACGTCAACGTCCTCGACGAGGCGCGCATCACGATGAAGGTCTCCAACGAGGCCGACAAGGCTCTGCGGCTGCCCGTGACGGTCAGCTTCTTCCTGTCGGACCGTCCCGCGGTCCTGTGGGACGACATCTCGGCTCTCCTGCCGCTGACAAACGTGACCATCAGCCCTGACGACCAAGGCATCAGCATCGGCCCGGGCGCTCGCGTCAACGTCGATCAGGCGGCGGTCATTCCCCGTGAGGTTCCCTCCGGGAGCTACTACCTCGTCGCCGCCATCGATCTGACGGACCAGATCGGAGAGGACGACGACCGACGCAACAACATCGTGGTCTCCGGGCAGCCGCTGGTCATCAGCAACACCCTTGAGGACGCCGCGGACATCGTCGTGGACCAGGTCCAGGTGGGCCCGGCGACGGCGTTCCGTCGCCTGACGCAGATCAGCCTCAACGCCGACATCAAGAACATCGGGTCCAGTTTCTCCCCCGGCGTCACGTACGCGGTGTACATCCAGGATGGCGACGAGTTCGACCAGGAGACCGCGACGCGCGTGTTCACCAGCGATGGCGTGGACATCGACAACCGTCCTCCGGACAACGTCTTCCAGGTGCGCGGCCAGGTGATTGTGCTTCAGAACCCGGTGGAGCTCGGCCCGGACGACCCGGATCTCGACCTGACGGTCTGGGTCTGCGCCGACCCGGACAACGACATCGTCGAGGGGTCTCCGGAGGACACGGAGAGCGGCGCCGAGGGCAATAATTGCGGCTCCTCGATGACCAACATCCTCATCTCCAACGAGGCGCAGCCCGGCATCGACATCGCGCTGGTGAACTTCGCGTTCAGCCCGACCTCCACGTTCCTCGACGGTACGGTGGAGATCACGCTGACCGTGGACAACTTCGGCGACACGCCGACCTCGTCGTTCTTCTGTGGTGTGTTCCTGTCCGCGGACGAGACGCTGTCGGTCGCGGACGACCCGCGGCTGGCGAACGTGAACTTCTCGCGGCTCCAGCCCAACCTCGAGGAGCCCGTGGTCGTGTCGCGCGTCGCCACGGTGCCGGCGTTCTTCGACATCGGCACGTTCTGGGTCTTCGCCTATTGTGACCCGAGCAACGTCGTCAACGAGACGTTCGAGGACAACAACATCGTGCGTCTGCCCGAGCAGATCACCATCGCGGCTTCGGCCATCATCGACCTGGTGGTCACCGACATCACCATCGACCCGGCTGAGATCGGCGACGGCGAGCCCGTCACCATCACCGCCACCGTGGAGAACACTGGCACCACGGGCGCAGGGCCGTCGTCCCTGTCCGTACGCATCAGCCGCGACCAGGAAGTGGGTCCCGAGGACACGCAGGTCGCCGTCGGCATGGTGCCCTCCCTGTCCGCTGGGGCCACAGCGGAAGTCGTCATGAACGTGGACACGCTCCTGTGCGACATCTTCCAGGACAGCTACTACCTGGGCATCAACATCGACCCTTCCAACCTCGTGCCCGAGGTTGACGAGACCAACAACCAGACGGTCCTCGACGAGCAGATCACCTTCGTGGGCCCGCGTTGCTCCTGCGAGGACGACCTCTACGACCCCAACAACACGCCGCGGACCGCGGTGCCGCTGGGCGGTGGCGAGTTTGAAGACCTGACCATCTGCACCGGCGGTGGTCGCGACTACTTCGGCGTCGATCTGACCGTCGGCCAGTCCCTCAACGTGCGGCAGATGCTTCAGCACGCCGGTGACTGCACCAACCTGGACATGCGGCTGCTGGACCAGAACTTCCAGACCATCGGTTCGAGCACCAGCGACGGCCCGCTCGAGCAAGCGGATCTGTTCCTCGTGCAGCAGCAGGGTCGTTACGTCATCGAGATCTTCGGGCGGACCGGTTGCGACGTGAACCGCTACGACCTGGACATTGAGGTCATCTCGCCTGGAGACGGCGTGGACCTCACGGGCACCGGACTGACGCTGGACAACAACAACCCGTCGCTGGCCGAGGAGGTCACGGTGTCGTTCACCACCCTCAACATCGCCAACGACGACTCCGGCGCCTACGAGGTGACCTACTATCTCGCGGCGGACACCGAGATCGATTTCATCAATGATTTCAACCTCGGCTCCTCCACCGTAGAGGGCGGCCTCAACGGCGCGCGCACCCGCACGGACGAGGCGACGCTGACCATCCCGCGGGACGCCATCGACACGAACTACTACCTCTGCGCCGTCATCGACAGCGGCGAGGACGTGGCGGAGACCAATGAGGACAACAACATCGTCTGCTCCGAGCAGATCGAGGTGGACACGTCCTGCTTCGACCCGTTTGAGTTCAACGACACGCCGCAGGACGCCACGGAGATCGAGCCGGGCGTCTTCCAGAACCTCAACGTGTGCAACAACGGTCGCCACGACCACTACCGGTTCTGCGTCGAGAGCGGGACGGAGCTCGAAGTCAGCGTGGAGTTTGTCCACGCGGAAGGTGACATCGACCTTTGCATTCTCGAGGACCGCGAGGGCTATCCGCCCGTCGGTTGCTCGACGAGCACCAACAACCGCGAGTCCGTGAGCATTGAGTACGTCGGCGGAGCGCAGTGCTTCATCGCCCGCGTGCAGCTCAACGATCGCAACGAGGTCGCCAACGACTATGAGCTCGAGGTCCGGGCCGAGCCCGCTGACCCCCTGCTGGCTTGTGACGACCTCTTCGAGCCGAACAACAACTTCGACCAGGCGCTCGCGTCCGAGGCGGATTTGTTTGACGCCATCAACCAGGAAGCGGTCATCGATCGCTGCCCCGAGGACGACTTCGATTTCTTCTACGTGGACGTGGTCGCCGGCCCCACCATGGAGCTCTGCGTCGAGAACCACGAGTCGAACCCGATGCCGTTCAACATGAACCTGACGCTCTACGATCCGCAGCGGCGTCAGCTGCAGGCGAACACTGGCCCCAACCCGTGCATCACGCAGCGTCTGACGGTCTCCGGCCGTTACTTCGTGCGGATCTGGGCCACCAACCAGGACCGGCGCGCCGTGCGATACCAGGTCAGCGTAGCCGGACTGTTCGGCGTGGATCTCGTCGGTCGCGACCTGCAGGTCGATCCAACGGTGTTCGTCCCGGGCGAGTTCGCCATCTACGACTTCACCGTGGAGAACGGTCGCAGCGACCGCGCAGAGAACGTGTCCTACGCCATCATCTACTCCCCGGATCCAATTCTCG
>CALBXO010000629.1 GCA_937890335.1 uncultured Pseudomonadota bacterium
CAGCGCGTATGCCCTCTGGAACCCGGCCTGGACCCGCAGGCCCAGATCGCCCTCGTAGCCGCATGCCGCGCCGACCACCGCGACGCCCGCCGCCACCGCGACGTCCGTACCGATGACCGTGTCGTCCACGTCGAGTATGGCGCTGTCAAAACCAGGCGCCGCGGTCACTCGTCGAGCCACCGGAAGCTGAAGTAGTAGCGCTCACGGCTGAGCCGACCGAAGCCAAGCGAGCGATAGAGGATGCCAGCGGGCGTATTGCCCTGGTAGGCCTCAAGCTCAATGCCGACCTTCCCCGTCTCCTCGGCCCAGTCCATGACGAGCTCCACGAGGGCGCGCCCAAGCCGGCGGCCGCGCCACTCGGCATCGACATAGAGGTGCTCGAGCCACACGGAGCACCCGGCCAGCTTCACGCTCACGACGACATTGGCGATCACGACACCGACGGCAGGCCCGCCCTTCTTCTCGCGGGCCACCCGGCAAAAAACCTGGTCCGGACTCGCGGTCAACAGCAGGTCGGACACGACCAGCAGCTCCGTCTCCGTGCGCGGGACGCCCTGCTCCTGCATGTCGGCCAACAGCAGTCTGGCGATGGCTCGGCGGTCGCGCTTGAGGGGGCGTTCGAAGACGAAGTCAGACATGTGGCGCAGTGTACCCCGACAGACCCGCGACATCACAACCGAACAGAGATTTTGGATTGTGATGTGGGGTGTCGATGTGAGTGCCATGCGGTGGACTGCTTTCATTCTGGCCCTTCTGATCCCCTGCTCGGCGCAAGCCTTCGACCCCGAGAAGGGCGAGGCTGACCTGGGGGACCTCGGCGCCACGCGCGACGCGCGAGCCTTCGCGGACGCGGTGAAACTCGAGCGCCTCGAGCGCGCATTCTTGATGGAGCAGGGTGAGCGGGGCGATCTGGAGGTTCCCGAGGCCATACTGCGACATCCGGAGGCCGCGCCCGGCGTGACCGCGGCCATCGACGAGGTCTTCGCCGAAGAGGACTGGGAGTTCCCATTCGGGATCGACGTGCGCAACCGGGAGCCTGTGGCGACCTTCATTCGGTTCTGGACCGGACGCGGGCGCTCCACCTTTGCCCGCGTCTTTGCGCGCATGGGCCGCTATGAGGACTTGATCCGGGGCATCCTTCGCGAGGAGGGCGTGCCCGAGGACATCATCTACCTGTGCTTCATCGAGAGCGGGTTCGCGACGCGGGCATTGTCGCCGGCCAACGCCCGCGGGCTCTGGCAGTTCATCCCAGCCACCGGCATCAGCCACGGGCTGCGCATCGATGGTGAGGTGGACGAGCGGCTCGATCCAGTGAAGGGAACGCGCGCCGCTGCGCGGTATCTCAAGAGCCTGCGCGACAAGACCGGGTCGTGGCCGCTGGCCATGGCGGGCTACAATGCCGGCAGCGGTCACGTGCTCAGCGCCATGAACAAGGGCAACAGCAACTCCTACTTCACCTTGGCGCGCCGCGACGTGCTCTACGAGAACACGCAGAACTACGTGGCCAAGATCCTGGCCGCGGGCTTTGTGGCGCGCAACCTGGAGAAATTCGGAATCCAGGCCGTGACCAAGGAGGCCCCGCTGGAGTGGGATGAGGTAGATGTCCCCGGCGGCACCTTGCTCAGCGACGCAGCGCGCGCCGCCGGTACCGATGTGGACGCCCTCAAAGTGCTCAACCCGGAGCTTCTGCACGCGGTGGTTCCGCGGCGGCAGGACACCTATATGCTGCGCATCCCGCAGGGCACCGCCGCCGCGTTCGTCGCGTCTTTTGACGGCGTAGCACCCGGCGGCGCGCACTACACCTACCACACGCGCATCGGCGAGACGCTCGCCATGGCCGCCAGCCGCGTAGGCGTACCGGCGCGGGCGCTGCGCGCCACCAACGGCATTGCGACCGACGCCCGCGTGCCCTACCGCACCCGACTCATTGTTCCCGCAAGCCTGATCGATCCGGACGGCATCGAGCCTGGCGGCGCGCTGGAGCCGTGGCTCCTGCGCCGCGAGGCGACCCAGCGCGATCGGGTCCAGATCACAGCGCTGCTGCCCGAGACTCGCTTTGCCTACGCCGACCGAGCCCAGTGGTTCTACCAGACCCGCAAGGGCGACAGCCTGGAGGAGCTGGCGGCCGCGTTTGAGGTTGAGGCCGGGGACATCGCCATGTGGAACGCACTCGACGCCGACGCCCCACTGCGCAAGGGCCTGGTGCTGCAGCTCTTCCTGCCCGAGGGAACGCGAGATGCGGCGGTGCTGTTTGCAGCGGAAGACACGGACGCCGTCTACGAAGGGACCGCCGCGTGGACACAGGCCTACGCCTCGGCGCACCGCCGCAAGCCTGCCGGTACGGCCAGCGGCGGCGGCCGCACGTACCGCGTCCGGGCCGGCGACACCCTGGCCTCCGTGGCCCGCAAATGCGGTGTGGCGCCGGCCGACATCAAGCGCTGGAACAACCTGCGCGCGGACCGGCTCAAGCCGGGCTACCGCCTTGTGCTCTATGGTGCGAAGAAGGATCCGCCCCGCTCTGGCGAGACGCGCACCGCCAGGGTGGCGACACCGTCCCAGACACGGAGGGATCCTCCGGCCCGGCGCCCCACGCGGCGCGCCACGAACGTGCGATTCCGCAAACATTGACCGAGCCGAAACCGGCGCCAGCCGGCCGGTGAGTCCGGCTCGACCGGCGGATCGCACGGAAGGTGCGGTGTGGGCTACCGCGCCTCGTAGGCGCCGATGTCCGGGGCCTTGCCTTGCACACGAGCGCCCCACGCGAGGTCAAAGACGGGCACGTCGGCCGCGACCATGCCCGCGTCGACGAGCGCGGAGTTGCGGCCAAGTCTGTAGTCGGCCTTCCCCGAATCCCGGAAGCCCGGCTGGCGGCCAGACTTCAGATTGTGGTCGCCCAAACCCAGAGCCGGGAGCCGGTCGATGTCGGCGAGCACGAGGCTAACGCGTTTCCGGGCCTTCGTCGTCACCTCGAAGAGATTGCCGTTCTCAATGTCCGAGAACAGACAGCCGTCCACAGACACGCGCGTCCCTGGCCCGAAGTACATCCCGCCGCTGTTGCGGTAGAACACCGAGTTGATGAGCTGTACCGACGACGGGGTCGCGTCCTCGTAGGCGGCGACGAGCGAATACGACGAGGAGCGCCGCCAGTTGTGGTAGGCGACGACGCTGTGGACGATGCGGTAGTCCCCCGTCCCGAGGGACACGGAGGTGTCCGCCCCGGTGTGGCTGACCACGCTGTTGATGATGTCACCGCCGCGCCAGAGCTTGATCCCGTTGCGACCGACGTGGTGGACAAACGCGTTGACGACCGCAACGCGGGTACCCTTGATGTCGATGCCGTCGGCCGACGCCCCGGTGACCTCCGCGCCAAGGATGAGGATGTTGTCGCCACTCTCCACGGCAAGCCCGTCGTAGCCCGAGTTTGACCCAGCCTCCGCGCCGCGGATTTCAATGTCTTCAAACCGCAGATTGCGGCACGGTCCCGTGTTGCACTGCACGCCGATGCTCGCGCCGCGGACCCGAACATTGTGGAGGAGAACGCCGTCCACGACATCGTCGCCGCCGTTGTCCGGAAGCATGGCGATCCCGTTGGGTACCGCATCCCCGTCGTAGGTCACATCCACATTGGCGAGGACCAGGTTGCGGGCCGTCGTGCCTGGATTCCCGAGGACCACTCCGGAGCTGGAGAAACCCACGAAATCAAACCCGAGCACGGCGACATCGCTGGCTCCGATGTCGAGCCCGTAGGTGATGCCGGCGTGGGCGGGCGTGACGACCGCACGTCCGCCCTCGGAGACGAGGGTCACACCGCCCCGACCCGCGGCGATCTCCAGCGCGATGAACCCGTCGGCCGCGCCCTCCGGGTATTGCCCCCCTTTCACGACAATCCGGTCGCCACGGGCGCTGGCAGCCAGCGCGGCCGCGATGGTCTTGAACGGCTTGGCGCGCGACCCGTTTCCCCCGGCAGAGTCGGTCCCGACGTGAATCGTTCGTCCCTTCGGATCGGCCGAGAGATCCGGCAAGATCGGAAACGCCTTCCAATCGAGCGCGACCGCTGTGGGCACGCGCGCCGGCAAGACGTGCGCCAGCGAATCCGAGGCCGAGCCCGGTGGTGCCGGACCCGGTGTCGGCGCCGGATGAGAACACGCGCAGAGCGCCGTGAACAGACAGACAGCGGCCGCAAAGGAGCACCGCCGCGCGACGCGGCGGCGCAACGCAGTGGCACGGATCCACAGCGTCAGATTGCCTCTCATACACTCACTCGTTGGGCTCGAAATACAGGACGAATTTGGCGGAGGCGCCGAGGTCCGCGGGATCAAACTTCATCCGAGTGAGCACTTTGACCGCACACTGCCCAAACGCGGGGAAGCCTGTGACCTCCACGGGAATGTGCGCGCGGACCCCCGCCTTCTCGAAGTGCGTAACGACCACCATGGATCCTGCACGCGGACCACCTGAGGCCAAGGACGACAGGTGGCACGGGGTCATCAGCATCTCCACGCGTTGCCGATAGTCCGCCATGCGGGGCTCGGGAATCTTGGATTTGACGCTGGTCGCGTTGCCAACCCAGGTGCGGTGCGGCAGCGCCGTGCTCGTGGGTCCGTCGAGCCCCAGCATGGCCAGCAGCCTGCGCCCCTCCTTTCCCCGCACGGTCCCCAACGACTTCTCCACACCCGGAGGCGCGAGCCGGCCTTGACCGCCGGCCTCGATCAGGTGGGCGCCGACCAGAACACCGCGGACCTCGATGGTGGCGCCCTCCGGCCGACAGAAGGGAGCGAACGGGTCGCGAAACGCCTCCAGGACAAAGTAGATCCGGATGGCTGCGTTGCCTGCCGCCCACTGCACCCGGACGCTCTCCGCAGCGTCCTGGTCGAGTTCGAAGCCGAGCAGCGGCTCCCCGCGCAGCCGCACGGCGAAGCTCCCGTCGAACACGGGATACGCGCCGCGCTGGACCGGGGTGAGCAGCTGGCTGGACGCCTCGTACACCAGGCCCGCCGTACGGCTGTCGATGTCCACGACATGGACCGCATGGGTCCGGCGCTCCCGGCCCAGCTTGTACTCCGCGAAAAAGGGGTCCGTCGGCTTCTTGTCGAGCCACGGCGGGGCGTAGGAGCACAGGTCCTGGAACACGGCGAGCGTGTCCAGATGGCGGGCGTGCACCTCGACCGGGGCCTGCGCGCTCGCGGACGCAGACGAGCTCAGGACGATCAGGACGGACAACAAGACTGTGCAACGCGTACTCATGTGGACTGGGCAAACGCCGGCCGCGCCTCGATCATTTCGCCATACCGCGCATCCGCCCAAGCAGCGGCACGGAGTCTTCGGGGACGTAGGGGTCCACGGCGATGTCGATGCTGTCGCCGACGCGCACGCCGGCGACGAAATGGTGCGGCACGTCCACCTCGGCGCGGTACGTCTGTCGGTGCACCGTGTAGGCATACACGACCCGGACCTGCCCCCCGCGCGCCTCGAGCACCTCCACGGTCGCGGGCTGGATCGCACCGCGCGTCAGCAGCTGGTGGTTGTGGTAGCCCTCCCGGAGATTGGGCGCGCACACGAACGCCCCGCACAGCAGAAGCACCAGACCCACCGGCGTCAGAGGCGGGATCAGGAAGAACAAACCAATGGCGGGCACGACGTAGCGCCAGCCCTGCGCCAGGTCGAACCAACTGTAGACTGCAGCCGCGCCGCCCACGTCGCGCCGCACGAGCGCCGTGCCGGGCTGTGGGTCCACGCTGGACTCTGGCGGAGGATCTGGCACGTCTTCGTCGAACTTGGGCCCCTCTTGCGCGCGCGGCCCGGGATCAAATGGCATCCCAGTGGCCAGCGCATCCAACCGCCCCAGCACCTCCCGCGCGGACTGAAGCCGTCGCGACGTGTCCTGCTTGAGCATGGCCTCGAGGATGGCTGCAAACCCGTCGCTGACATCGCACCAGGGCCGGAAATCAATCTCGAACACGGCGCTGCCACTGGGCATGTCGGACGGCTCGCGCGCGCACAGGAGGTGGCACATCGTCGCGCCCAGCGCGTAGATGTCACTGGCGGGAACCGGGCGTCCGCGCAGCTGTTCCGGCGGCATGTATCCGAATGTGCCAACCACCGTGGAGGAGCCCGACTCGTCCTCGTGCTCGCGACCGGCCCCAAAATCAATGAGCGTGGCGCGACCGTCCGGGCGCATGATGATGTTGGACGGCTTGATGTCCCGGTGCACGATCCCGGGCTTGCGCGAGTGCAGGTAGACCAGGATCGTGCACAGCTCGCCGAGCAAGCCGGCGACCGTGGCCTCGTTGAAGGTCTCACCACGTTTGAGCAACGCGCTCAAAGTGTCCCCATCTACCCACTCCTGGACCAGGTAAAAGGTGGCGCCGGACTCGTCATTGAGGAGGAAGCTGTCCTTGCTGGCCGGAATGCCCGGATGGTCCAGGCTCGCCAGCATCTGGGCCTCTTTTTCAAACCGATCCAGGTCCTTCCACTCGCGCAGCCGCGACAGCGGCAGCTCCTTGACCGCCACGCGCGCCGCGTCGGGAATCCCGTCCTCATCGAGATCAATGGGCGGCTCCGGCCCGGCCAGGAGCTCTGCCTCCAACGCGAGGTCGGTCGCAAGCCATGTGCGCGCCGTTCCCCCCTGCCCGAGGATGCGCTCAAGCCGGTAGCGGCCTTCCAGGATGGATCGATCGTCGCTCAATTGCCCTTCTTCTGACCCGCTGTGGCCGGCTCGGTCTCGACCGCGCGGGCGAGCTCCTCGTCAAACTGTTCGAGGTCGGGGCTCAACTGCGCGAGCTCCTCAGCCGAATACTGCGGGGCCGGCGCACCAAGCTGGCGATCGAAATCCTCCAGCTGGTCCAGGCCCAGGTCGTCGTCGGCCGATGAGAACACGATTTTTCCGACTCGCAAATCCCGCTCCTGCACCATGGCACGCGCGCGCTCACCGTCCCGCAACTCGGTGGTCAACGCGGAGAAGCGGTAGTTGGTTCCCCCGGACTCCAACTCGCTGACCACGTCGGCGTCATAGTCCAGTACAGCCTCGTGAACCTGCTTCTCGATCCGCACCGCGCGCGGTTTGCCGGGCGCCTTTTTGGGCCAGCGCTTCGCGACGCGATCATGGATGTCCAGGGCGGTGACCTCGGCGTCGCGCCGCGCGACCTCGTAGACCTCTCGCTGCACGAAGCGCCAGCTATTGCGCACCGCGCGCGCCGCGTTCTCCCGAACGATGGCCAGAAGTCGCAAGAGGGGAACCGCAAAGAAAACCAGGCTGAACAGAAACGGGAAGACGCCGACGGCCACATGGCCCCACAGGGGGATGGGCTGCTCCAATACATACGACAGCAGTGAGCCGCCAAAGAAGCTCATGATGAGATTGAATCCGTTGAACGCGGCGATGGCGAAGTCCGTGCCGGGGGTATTGCCCGTCAGCGGTTTCTTGCCCTCAAAGCTCTCCCACGCCGGCCTCGCCATGGAGAAGTTGCGGCCCTCACTGGCGGTCCGCGCGAGGCCGCCGAAGGTGTACAGAAGGGTGCCATTCCTGGTCACCCGGACATCGCCCTCGTGCCGGAACATCAGGCCTGCCAGCTCGCTGTCGGCCCGGGCCCGCGTCCAGCCGGTGTGCGCCGCCAGATCGGCTGCAGTGATCACGCCCTTCTGGTGGCGGATGAAGTCCAGCACCCGCTTCTCGCCCCCAAAGGGATCCTCGACCACGTCGCTTGCAGCGTCGGGCCCAAACACAAAGGCAAAGATCTTCTTGTAGAGCGGCTCGCCCTTCTTGGTGCTGTCCGACTTGATCCCGTGCCGCGGACCGTAGTGACGGGGCTGCGGGACGTAAAAGATCCTGCCGATCCAGAAGATGGGGGTGATCGGGCTGCGGCGGCTGTCCGACGAGCTGTTGCTGCCGCCACTCGCCATGGCGACCATGGCCGCGATCAGCAGCACCGCGAAGAAGATCACGTAGAAGACCAGGGTCGCCATGATGACGATCTTGAACAGGAACTTGAACGCGTTCCACGCCCACAGCCCGAGCTTGCGAAGCCCGCGCTGGAGGCCGTCGCCGGTGTCGCGGCGGACAAACTTCCCGTCAAACTCGTAGACGAGCTCGCCGGCCTCGTCCACCGCCAGATGTGACTCGTAGATGCTCAGCAGCCGGCCAAGATGCTCCTGGACCGTCGCCCGGGGCAGACCGGTGTCGACGGAAATGTCACCCAGAGTCGCCCGCCCACCACGCTTTCGCAGTGCGGCGACGAGGGTTTCCTCTGCGGCGAGGTCGGAAAGAACGGGGCCAGCTACGGAGTCCTTGCTCATGGTCGCCGAATATACACACCGCAGTCCGGGGGTCCACGGGATGCAAACGAGGTAGACGCTGTGTTAAGCTCCCATCCGGTTTGCCGTGCCGCGATTGAAGAACGCAGTGCAAGTCGAACACGACAGTGCCCAGACGGCTGCGTGCGGCTGTAGAGTCTGCCCATGAACGGTCCCGAACCCTTCGGGAACTACATCCTCCTCGAGCGAGTCGCCATCGGCGGCATGGCCGAGATTTTTCGTGCCCGCGACACGAACGACAACACGCAACAGGACATCTGTATCAAGCGCATCCTCCCGCACTACAGCGAGGACGATGCCTTCATCAACATGTTCATCGACGAGGCGTCGATCGCAGCCAAGCTGCAGCACACGAACATCGTGCAGATCTACGACTTCGACACCGTAGAGGGCTGCTACTACATCGCGATGGAGCTGATCGACGGCAAGGACCTCAAGCAGACGCTTGAGCTTTGCCAGACGCAGAACACGGAGCTGTCGGTCGAGCACGTGATGGTCGTCGTCAGCGCGCTGTGCAAAGCGCTCGGCTACGCGCACACCAAGGAGGTGGCAGGCGAGCCGCTCAACATCGTTCACCGCGATGTCTCACCCCACAATGTGCTGATCGGTTTCAACGGCGACGTAAAGCTCACGGACTTTGGCATCGCCAAGGCCGCCAGCCGCCTCACGACGACGCGCGCCGGCACGGTCAAGGGCAAGTGCGCGTACATGTCGCCGGAGCAGGCGCGCGGCAAGACCCTGGACGGGCGCAGCGACATCTTCAGCATCGGCATCTTGATGTACGAGATGCTGAGCAACCGACGGCTGTTCACGGGCGACTCCGACTTCGACATCCTCACCAAGGTCCTCAAGGAGAACATCCAGCCGCCGACCGCCCACCGCTCGGGGATCGACGCCGAGGCAGAGCGGATCTGCCTCAAGGCGCTGGAGCGGGACCGGGATCGCCGGTACTCCTCTTGCGAGGAGATGGACGAGGACCTCTCTGCGTGGGTCGCGGCCAACGTCCGAGGCGACGGCGGCGTCGGCACATTCATGGGCCGTCTGTTCGGGCGGGACGCGGGCGAGCTGCGACCGGCGAGCGCCGCCCCCGTGCCGAGCGACGTGGCTGCCATTGCCGACATGAAGACGGCGATGTTCAACCGTGACGACATGCAGGCGCCGGACACGCCCAGCCCCGCACACCAGAGTGGAGACGTTCACGCCGCGGCCAGCATCGAGCCGGAACCACGCCTGATCGTCCCGGCGCCGGGAGGCGCCTCTGGCGGCCTCTACGACGAGAAGACAGCCATCCGGGAGACCCCGTTTGGCCAGGCGCCCGCCGGCGACCAGTCGCTGGTCAAGACGCAAGCCATCGACATCGAGGCCCTCAAACAGATGGGCCCACCACCGGCGGCGGTCAGCGCACAGATGCCCGCGCCCAAACAGGAGGTGGTCCGCCACGACCCGCCTCCCGCCCAACCTACCAAGAAGCGCGGTCTCGGCCTCTTGCTGGGCGTCGCGGTCATCCTCTTCCTCTTCCTCGGGCTGTTCGTCGTGGCCGGCGTCGCCGCCATCGTGGTCTACAAGAAGCCTGGGCTCGTCGGCGGCACGCCGACCATCGCGGCAACCGACGGCGTCGACGCCGGAAGCACCGTCAAGGACACCAGCCTGCGTGTGACGAGCGCCCCGGCTGGCGCCAAGGTGTACCTGGACGGCGAGTTCCAAGGCATCACACCGCTGACCGTGGAGAAGCTCCAGATTGGCAAGGTTGTCCAGTTCAAGCTTGAGCTCGAGAACCACAAGACCGTGGAGGACAACGTGACCGTCGAGGAGGACATGAACCCCCTCAATGCGGTCTTCCAGAAGCTCGATATGGAGGCGCTCGCCAACGCGGACGCCGGTGAGGAAGACGCCGGGGCCGTAGCCGAAGCAGCGGACGCCGCAGGCGAGGGGGAAGATGCGGGGGACAAGGGTGAACCCGTCGCCAAGGAAGAGCCCGTCGCCAAGGAAGAGCCCGTAGCCAAGGAAGAGCCCGTCGCCGCGAAGGAAGAACCGGACGCGGGGGCCGAGGAGGACGACGCGGAGGACGACAACGCCGCAGCCGCAGCCGCCCTCGCGAATGCCAAGAAAGATCCTCCGACAGCCGAGGAGAAAGAGGCCGCGCGCAAGCGTCGCGAAGAAGCCCGCAAGAAACGCGACGAAGAGCGTGCCAAGAAGGCCGCCGCCTCAGGAACCGGGACCGTCACGATCAACGCGATCCCGTTCGCCGAGGTCACCCTGGACGGAAAGAAGGTCGGCCGCACGCCCGTCACCCGCAAGGTCAGCGCCGGCGTGAACCACACGGTGATTCTCAAGAACGACGCCAAAAAGGCCCGTTTCCGGACGCGCTTCAAAGTCGAAAAAGACAAGCGCAAGACCGTGTTCCACCGCTTCAAGTAGCGGAACCCAGCGTCGCCGCCACAGATCTGCACCGTCACCGTCGACATCGAAACCTTCGACCTACAGACTCGTGTCGGCCCCGGACGCCGCCCGCGCCAGGTGGTTGACACCACCCCGCCTCCCGACTATCTACCGAGCAACACTCCGTTGTACCGGTACGGTAATACAATGTCCGAACCTGCGCTCCCCACAGACCTGCTTCAGGTGCTGACCAGCCTCGGCGAGCCCGATGAGATGGCGCTGCTGCTCCAGGACCTGCTCACGCCCGCCGAGACCGAAGCCCTCGCCGAACGGTGGGCCATCGTCAAACAGCTGGCCTCCGGCCAATCCCAGCGCGCCGTGCGCGACGCCGTCGGCGTCTCCATCACGACCGTCAGCCGCGGGTCACGACAGCTCAAATACGGCAGCGGCGGTTTCAACCTCGCGTTCGACCAGCTCGTCGCCCTTGGGCACGACGACCCGAGGCAGTCATGAACGTCACGCCCAGCAGGGACCGCGTGCTGGCACACCAGGGACCGGAGAAGTTCGTGGCGCTCAGCGTCGCGCTTCTCGCCGATACCGAGACGCCCATCTCGGCGTTCCGCCGGCTGGCAGCGGGTCGGCGTGACTCGTTCCTGCTCGAGTCCGTGGAGGGCGGCGAGCTCATGGGGCGCTACTCCTTCCTCGGGTGCGGCGTGCGCGAGCGGTTCAGCTTCCGGGACGGTGTCGGGACCGTGGCCACCGGCGGCACGGAGACGAGCTTTGCGCTGACCGACCCGCTCGACGTGATCAAGAAACGGCTCGCCGGGTGGACCGTGTGGTCACCGGGCAACCTGCCGCGTTTCCACGGTGGCGCGGTGGGCTACCTGGGCTTTGACTGCGTCCGGTATTTCGAGAATGTGCCGCTCCCCAAGGGAGACGGCGTCGACGTACCCGAGGGCGTGCTCCTCTACACCGATGAGCTCGCCATCTACGACCACCTGCGGCACCAATTGGTGCTGGTTGTACATGCTCCGCTCGGCGGCAACCGCGCCTACGAGTACGAGCGCGGTGTCGAGCGCCTCGCCGCCATGGTCGGCCGCCTGGCCACCACCTCGCTGCCGCCGGAGGCGCCCTGGGACATGGGCGTGGTGGAAGCGGCGGCCACGGACGAGGGCCCTGTGGCCGTGTCCAACCGGACCCAGGAGGACATGGAAGCGGCGGTCCGCCGCGCCCAGGAAGCCATCGTCGACGGCGAGGTTTTTCAAGTCGTGGCGAGCCAGCGCTTCACGGTGGAAGCCGAGGTGGACCCGCTGACGCTGTACCGAGCCCTTCGCGCGCTGAACCCCTCGCCGTACATGTTCTTCTTCGACTTTGGCGACTTCGCCGTCGTCGGTGCCTCCCCCGAGGTACTCGTGCGGCTCGAGGACGGGGAGCTGTTGCTGCGACCCATCGCCGGCACGCGCCCACGCGGCGCGACCCAAGCCGAAGATCTCGCCTACGAGGAGGATCTGCTTCAGGACGAGAAGGAGCTGGCGGAGCACCGGATGCTCGTGGATCTTGGCCGCAACGACCTCGGTCGCGTCGCCTCCATCGGGTCGGTGAAGGTGGAGAATCCGTTGCACATCGAGCGCTACTCGCATGTGATGCACATTGTCTCCGACGCGCGCGCCACCCTGGCGGAGGGCCGCGACGCCTTCGACGTCTTCCGCGCCTGCTTCCCAGCTGGCACCGTCAGCGGCGCGCCCAAGGTGCGCGCGTGTGAGCTGCTCGCGGAGCTGGAACCGGACCGCCGCGGGCTCTACGCCGGCGCCGTCGGGTACTTCGACGTGAGCGGAAACATGGACACCTGCATCGCAATCCGCACGCTGGTCGTGGAGCGCGACAAGGTACACATCCAGGCGGGCGCCGGGATCGTCTACGACTCGGTGCCGGTCAACGAACATGAGGAGTGCCGCAATAAGGCGCGCGCGGGCCTGCGCGCGATCCAGCTCGCCGCGGCCCGGAGGCGATGACGATGACTGTTCTGCTCATCGACAACTACGATTCGTTCACCCACAACCTGTACCAGCTCTTCGGCGTGCTGGGCGCGGAGGTGGCGGTGCACCGCAACGACGCGATCACTCTGGATGACGTCCTCACCTTGGCGCCCACGCACATCATCCTGTCGCCCGGCCCTGGCCACCCGCGCAACGCGCGTGACTTCGGCGTCTGCGCAGCCGTCGTCTCCCGCTGCGCGCCGACGACCCCGCTGCTCGGTGTCTGCCTCGGCCACCAGGGCATCGTCCACGGGCTCGGGGGAGAGGTGGTCCGCGCGCCCGCCATTGTGCACGGCAAGACCAGCCGGATCCGCCACGACGGCGACGGTCTCTTTGCGAACATCGACCAGGACGTGGAGGTCATGCGGTACCACAGCTTCATCGTAGAATCCGACACGCTCCCGGCCTCGCTGCGGGTCACCGCCAGCACCGACGACGGCCTCGTGATGGGGATCCAGCACGAGACCTGGCCTCTGTTCGGGGTTCAGTTCCATCCGGAGAGCATCGGCACCCCATGCGGCCCGCAGCTCGCGCAGAACTTCCTTGGCATGGGAGCCCGGGCATGACGCAAGCCTACCAGGATGCCATCCGCCTCGTTGTGGCCGGCCAGAACCTCGGGATGGGCGCCGCCACCGAGGTGATGTCGCAGATCATGTCCGGCGAGGTCAGCGAAGTGCAGATCGCCGCGCTGCTCACCGCGCTTCACGTCAAGGGCGAGTCCGCAGACGAGATGTGCGGTTTTGCCACCGCGATGCGCGAGAAGGCCGTCTGGGTCAAAGCGCCGCCCGACTGCCTGGACACCTGCGGGACGGGAGGCAGCGGGCTCTCCACGGCCAACACGTCCACGATGAGCGCCTTCGTGCTCGCCGCAGCCGGCGTCAACGTCGCCAAACATGGCAACCGGGCAAGCTCTGGCAAATGCGGGTCCACAGATGTACTCGAGGCGCTCGGTGTCTGCATCGACCCCGGCCCTGACGAGGCCGCTCGGCTCCTGCGCGAGCTGAACCTGGCGTTCTTGTTTGCGCCGCGCTACCACCCCGCGGTCAAGTACGTGGTCCCGGTCCGCAAACAGATTGGCTTCCGAACCGTGTTCAACTTCCTGGGCCCGCTGTGCAACCCAGCGGGCACGCGCAGGCAGTTGCTGGGCGTCAGCGACCCGGCCAAGGCACCGATCATGGCCGAGGCACTGGCCGAGCTCGGCAGCGAAAAGGTCATGATCGTGCACGGCATGGACGGCCTGGACGAGATCACGTTGACCGGGCCCACGCGCACGTGGACGGTGGTGGGAGGGACCGTCACCGAGTCCCTGCTGGACCCCGAGGCCCTCGGCCTTGCCACCGTCCCCTTCGCCTCCATCGCCGGCGGCGACAAGGAGGAGAATATGCGCATCTTCATGGACGTGCTCAGCGGGGAGGAGCTTGGCCCCCGGCGCGACCACCTCCTTCTCAACGCCGCGGCGGGACTCTACGTCGCCGACCTTGTCGGAAACCTGAAGACGGGACTCGGTGTCGCGGCGGACATGATCGATACAGGTCGCGCGCTGAGCGTGTTTGAGGCCTACCGCACGGCGAGCCAGCGGAGCGCCCCATGATCCGCCTCAAGGAGCCGCCCGGTGTGCTCGGCGCCATCGTAGCGCGCACGCTGGAGGACCTACCGGCGCGACAAAGCCGGTCATTGTCGGCGCGCGCAGGTGAGGTGCGGGACTTCGCAGCCGCGTTGTCGGGGCCCTCCGAGAGTCGCGGCGCCCCAGCGCTGATCGCTGAGTTCAAGCCGCGGTCTCCGTCGCGCGGAGACATCCGACCGGGCGCCAGCGTCGAAGACCTCGCGGCCCTCTACGCGCCCTACGCCTCGGCGATGAGCGTGTTGACCGACGCCCCGTACTTTGGCGGTGGTCTGGATCTCATCGCGCGCGCGCGCGCGCACACGCCTGTCCCCGTCCTGCGCAAGGACTTCATCGTCACGCGGTTTCAGGTGGAAGAGGCGCACGCCATCGGCGCCGACGCGCTGCTGCTCATGGCCTCCTTGCTGACGCCAGCGAGCCTCACGGAGCTCCTGGACCTCACGCGGAGCCTGGGGCTGGAGGCGCTGGTGGAGGTGCACGACGAGGCGGAACTGGGCGAGGCGCTGGAAGCGGGCGCCCTCGTCGTGGGGGTCAACAGCCGCGACCTCAAGACGCTCAAGATCGATCTCCCGCGCGCGCACGGCCTCCTCTCCCTGGTTCCGTCGGACCGGGTCGTCGTCGCAGAGTCGGGATTGTCCTCGCGCGCCGATCTGGACGCCCTCCCGGCCAATGTGCACGCCGTCCTCATCGGGACCGCGTTCATGTCCGCGCCCGACCCAGCCGCCGCCATTCGAGCCATGGGATTTTGCGCATGTGGGTGAAGATCTGCGGAGTTCGGACGGTGGCTGGAGCCGCGGCGTGCGCGGCAGCGGGCGCCGACTTTGCCGGCCTGAACTTTGTGACCGGAGTGCGCCGCGAAATCGACATGGACGCCGTCGACGACATCATGTTCGAGTTGGGGAACGTCACGGCTGTGGGGGTCTTCCGGGACCAGGACCTGGACTTCATCCGGCGCGTGGCGCGCCGGACCGGACTGCGGTGGGTGCAATTGCACGGCGCTGAACCCAATTTCCAATGCCTCGATCTCGGCACCCAGTTTCGAGTCATCAAGGCCCTCACCGCCGAGGATGATCCCACGCCCTACGAAGACTGCGTAGACCTGTTCCTCATGGACGGGCGACTGCCCGGGTCCGGCGCCAGCTGGGACTACGCGCGGGTGCAGACCGTGCGCGCCGAAAAACCGCTGCTCCTGGCCGGCGGGCTGACCCCTGACAACGTCCGGGCGGCGATCCGTGCGGCCCAACCCGACGGGGTGGACGTGGCCAGCGGGGTCGAGCGCGATGGCGAACAGGACCCGGAATTGATCCATGCTTTTGTTCGAGCCGCCCGTGCGGCCACGGAGAGTCAGACATGAAACTCGACGGTCGCTATGGCCGCTTCGGCGGCTTCTACGTGTCCGAGCTGCTGATCCCCGCGCTGGAAGAG
>CALBXO010000630.1 GCA_937890335.1 uncultured Pseudomonadota bacterium
CTCTCAAAGTCGCCGCTCGGCGCCGACATCATGAGACTCACCGCGCCCTGGTAGTTGTTGTGCCGGGGCGCGCCGACCAGAAGGTCATCGCAGCCATCGTCGTTGACGTCGGCGGCGTCCATCCGTTGCCCGAACTCCAGATCGCGCTCCCCGTGCAGCTCCCCATCGTCCTCGAGGACCAGGCCGTCAATGACCAGCCACGGCTCCTCGGACAGACCGTCGGGTCCGGCGAGGTAGATGCGCACCCTGCCGTTGTTGTTGAGCTGCGCGTTGGTATCCGGGTCCAGAAGCGCCGGCGATTCGTCGAAGGGGCTGGCCACGGCGAGATCGTCACGACCATCTCCGTTGAAATCTCCGGTTGCCACGGCAAACCCAAAACGATCACTGGAGGTCGGTCCGGTGAGAGTCTGCCTGCGCCTGACGACTGGGATCTCGGCGGGGGCCGGCAGGTTGTCCCGCGCGCGGCCAAAATAGTCCCCGCGGTAGGGGTCAACGGCCGGCTGGGCGTTGCAGCCGCTCCAGATCTCCACGACGCCCGTCTGCGAACTCGGCGCCGAGCGCCCCCAGGCGGGGACCGCCAGATCCGGGCAGCCGTCGGCGTCAAAGTCACCCACGGCCACAGCGCGGCCAAAATAGTCGTACCTCTGCGCGCCAAAGAGAATCTGCGCGGGCTCCGTCCCGAGACCCACGCCGTCCGGCGTGTCCTGCCCCCCAAGGTAGAGGTAGACAGCCCCGGAATGCTGGCCGTTGAGCGATGCGCTTCTCGCCCCCACCACGACATCGCCATGGCCATCACCGTTGACGTCGCCAACGGGCACCACCGTCGTTCCGTCGCTGTGCGTCCCGTACGCGACATGGTCGTGCGTCACCCTTGCGAGCACCTCGACGTCCACGGAGAGGGTGCGTTCGGGGGCGAACCTGTCGGTGGCCACGAGCACGGCCGATCCCGGGACGAGAAACGCGCTCAACCGCACCAGGGCCCATGGTTCGTCTGCGTCCAGATCCAGGACGACGTCGGCATCGCCGCGGATGGAGAAATCGTAAGCGCCAGAGCCCCCGACGACGCGAACCGGAAACGACTCGCCGGCGGGCACCATGATACGCGAGGCGCGGGTGCGCAGCGCGATGGGCGCCCGTGTCACCTGGACGCGCGCCTCCCGTGACTCGCCCGTCAAGACATCTTCCACGACGACGATGTCCACTCCCTCCACGTCACCCGCGACGTAGCAGCCGGCCGAATCCACAGCCCCGTCGGGGCCCGATCCGCGCTGGCCTCGGCGCCACATGAATGGACCGTCAGGGTCGTCCTGCTGGCCGCTGCCGCCCGTGAGCTCAAAACAGAAGGTGTCGCCGGGCGCCGCCTGTGCCTCCACAGGGAGAAGGACCATGGCTGCGACGACCGTGATGGAAATGTCGACCGAGCGGCCGCACTCGACGTCCTCGGCGATGAGGTCATCGATCACGCCGCCGGTGCGACCCGAGAGGTACAGACCGCTGCCTTGGCCGAGAATCCCACCCGATCGGTTGCCGCCCTCCGCAAATCGGAAGGCGTAGACCCCAGACCCTCCCGTGGGCACGACTTCGTGGGAACGCAGGGGAGGAACGACAGCCTCGGAGCTCGTAACCGCGAAGCTCTCGCAGGGGTCGACGGAAAGATCGGGTGGGGTGTCGGGTACATCGCCTCCGTCGTCGGAGACATCGTCGCCGTCGGGGCCATCGGGTGTGACGTCGTCGGTATCCGGGGCGTCGGCTCCCGCATCCGCGTCGTCGGCGACGTCCCCGGCGTCCCCCTCGACGTCCGGGCGCGCCACCACGTCCTCGAGCCCGCTGTCGGGGGAGGTGACTGGATCGGGGGCGTCGTCCGAACAGGCCGAAGCCAGCAACACCAAGGCCACGAGCAGCGGCGGCAGGCCATACCCTCGAGGGTTCGAAGCCAGTATCACGACCTGGTTCCCCCGTCCCAAAGTACTAGCGCCTCCTGAAGTCGACGTGGCCGACATACACCTCTCCCATCTCACCGTTCTCCGGGCCTTCCCACTCGGCGATCCACGCGCCCACCATGATGACGGTCTGACCGCCGACGCGGCCGCCGGTCACTGCCGCGCCGAAGTCCGCGTTGCTGAACCGAGCAGACCCCTGGCACCACGAGATCCGGACGCGCGTAGTCCTCGGGCGCTTCGTCGGAAAGGTAGACCCAGGCAGCCCCGCGACGCAGGGCGTCGCCCTGGCTGAAGAACCGCTCGCCAACAACCAGGTCGGGGCGACCGTCGCCGTTTACGTCGCCCAACGTGTCCAGGTCGTAGCCGAAGCCGGTCCCGGTCGCCTGGGCGGGCGTCAGAAGCCGAGCCAGGTAGAACTCGGCCCCGAGGGGCACCTCATCGCCCTCTTGCGCGGTGGCCAGCGCCAGGCCGAGCCGACTGCCGTCCACAACGAGAACGGCGCCCACATTGGTGACCCCATAGCCGCTGGAACCCATCGCGATCTCATCCACGCCGTCCTCGTTGAGATCGCCCAGAACGGTCATTCGATAGCCGACATTGTCGCCGGCGCGCTCGCCGATGAAGACCACGCGCGTCGGCTCCGACGGGCACCCCGGCCCGCCGGTACCGCGCCAGATGTGAAGCGCGCCCGCGTTGCCGCGACCGTCAAAGTCGTCGTTCGGAGCGGCGGCGATGATCTCCGCGCACCCGTCACCGTCGAGGTCCGTGGCCCCGAGCCCGTAGCCGACGAGATCTCCGGCTGCGTCGCCGGAACCCACGGCTGCCGATTCCTCCATACAGAAGATGCCAGGATCGCCGCCGGCGTCGCTGCCGTGGGCGACGTAGACGGTGCCGCGCGCACCGTCGGCGTTCCAGTTGGACATCACGACATCGTCAAATCCATCGCCGTTGATGTCGGCACCACCGGCGAGCTCGCGCGACACCCGCAGATTCGAGACCTGCGGACCGCACACGACGTAGTCCGGCTCGGTCAATCGAACCAGCGGATCGCCATCGCCGCGGCGTGTACCGAGTCCGTCGCGACCAAAGTAGATCAGGACACTGCCGGGATCGTTGCGGTAGCCGCCGTCCCGACAGGCGACACAGATGCCGTTGTTGTCGTCAAACGGAAGCCCCACAGCAAAGTCGGCGATGCCGTCCCCGTTGAAGTCCCCGATGCCGTCCGCAGAGTAGCCCATGCGGTCAAAGCCCGAGTGCGACGCCGAGCCTGCGACCTCCATGTCCGGAACGCTGCCCACGCCACTCTGGCTGCCGAAGAACAGGTAGGCCGCTCCGGCGTTGGACTGCGTGTCCACGTACCCGTTGCGCTCCAGCTCGAGATCAAAGCCGTCTGCTGTGGCGAGAAAATCGTCGAACCCGTCGTTGTTGACGTCGCCCACGGACTCGGTCCGCCAGCCCAGGTGGTCGTCATGGTGGACGTCGGGGCGCGACAGGCGCTGCCACGCCTCGTAGCCCCATCCCTCCGCGCCACTTGGCCGCCACAGAACGCTTCCGAGGTGGTCGAGGAAATCGTCGTTGGTCGTGCCCCGCTCGGCAAACTGGACCACCTCATTTACCCCGTCGCCGTCGGCATCCGGCACCACAGCCAGCCGTTGCCCGAAGAACGAGATGTACTGGGCCCCCGGGCCAATTTCAGGTTCCAGAAGCAGCGGAGACTCTCCGTCCCAACCGTTGCAGCCCTGGCTGTCGATGGCGCCCAGGAAGACGCGCACCTCGCTGACGTTGGGGAGCGTGCCGTCATGCTCGGCGTAGCGCCCGCTGACCAGGACATCGTCGTCCCCGTCCCCGTTCACGTCGCCGACTGCCAAAGAGAACGCAAACTGGTCGTCGCGGTCGGCCTCGATACTCACCGCGGCGGCGTCTGTGGTCAGGTATTGCGGCTGGTCTGCGCTCCATCCTCGGTTGAGGAAGATGTGGAACCGTCCGTTGTTGCCGTTGGATCCGGCGGTGTACTGGTTCACGACCACATCGGGGACGCAGTCTCCATCAAAGTCACCGGTCCGCACCACGTACCCCAAGCGCCCGGCCCGACTGCGATCCGTCTCGGATGGGTTGAGCGTCACCGCAGGAAGGGGATTGAGCGCGCAACCGCTGGGTTGGTTCTCGGCCTGTGCGCTCAGGTAGACGCTGGCAAACCCGTGGCTGTCGTCTGCCCGTCCGTTGCCCACGACCAGATCCGCGCAGGCGTCGCCGTTGAGGTCGTCCACCCAAAGGTCCCAGCCGAAGTACTGGTTGTCCCGCCCCTCAGGGACGCCGTCCGGCGTGAGGTGCACTCCGTCGATGAAGACATTTGCCAGGTCGCCAAAGCCGTCGTCGGTCTGGTAGAAGACGTAGCCGCGACCCAGGTTGATGAACGGTCGGTCGTCGCGCGGGTCG
>CALBXO010000631.1 GCA_937890335.1 uncultured Pseudomonadota bacterium
GCTCCTACGTGGGGTGGACCGGCACGACTTCGTCCGCGGGCAGGTCGCTGTGGCGGTTGGGTCCGTCAAGTCCCACGCCACGGGCAAGGCTGAGGTCTACTTCCTCACCAAGGACGAGGGGGGACGCCACACCCCCTTTGGCACCGGGTACCGGCCGCAGTTCTGGTTTGGCGCCACGGACGTGACCGGCGCCCTGGTCCTCGAGGACCGCGATCTGGTCTTCCCGGGAGACCGGGCCACCGTGCGGTTTGATCTGAACCGCGCGGTCGGCGTGGAGACCGGGATGCGGTTTGCCCTCCGTGAGGGCGGCCGTACGGTTGGCGCGGGCATCGTCACCAAAGTGTGACGACCGGGGTCGACGGCATCCGCCGTCGGCCCCTTTTCACGTCGGGTGGACGGGCCTGGTTCAATGCCGTCGGGCAGTCGACCTGGGCGCGCGCGTCCGGTCAGCGGCGAAACAGCAGCCGGAGAAAGCCAATCCCGCCGGTGCGGACTGGTGTCGCACAGCCTCCAGCATTGGGCGAGGCGTCGGCGAAGCCACCCACCTCATCCACGAAGCCGCCGCCTCCGGGCTCGATGGGCTCCTCGGTCTCTGGGCGCTGGCCTGGCTCATCGGGGTTTCCCTGGCAGCGCCCGTCGGCGCCGGCGAACTCCGGGCAATCGTCCAGGTCGTTGAGGATTCCGTCGCCGTCGATGTCCTCGTCGCAGAGGTCGCCCTCGTTGTCCAGGTCCAGATCGCGCTGGTCCTCGTTGCTGTCGAGCACACAATTGTCGCGCTCGTCGCCCACGGAGTCGCCGTCGGTGTCGTCGTCGCAGGCGTCACCGAGCCCGTCTCCATCGAGGTCGGCCTGGTCGTGATTGTCCGCGTCGGGGCAGTTGTCGGCGCGGTCCGGGATTCCATCCCGGTCCTCGTCCGCGGGGTCACTCGAGCCGATGGCGACCCATGTCGGCTCGTCGTACTGGCCTTGTTGCGCCGCGTCCGCGCCGATACCGCGCATCCACTCGCGCCACTGGAACACGCCGGAGTAGACGCTGGAGGCGCAGCCGGACGCGCCGCGAGACAGCGCGCCGAGGACGCGGCCCTGTGCATCGATGGCCGGGCCACCGGAGTCACCCTGGCAGGTGCCGTCGGTGCCCAGAAACTCCTGAACCTGGACCGAGGTGTAGTCGGGGCATTGGCGACCGGCGCATTGCACACTGCGTCCGTCGAGGGACCGGCGCACGCCGCTGCCACGCCCGCTGCCGGTGTGACCGTATCCGACGGCCGTGTAGTCCTCGGACCGGTTTGCGTCGAGGTCGATGCGCGGCACAAGCGGCGTCGCCTCGGCGCCGTCGATGTTGCGGCTGAGCACCAACAGCGCGATGTCGTGCCCACAGACCTGGTCGCTGTCCGCCGGCACGTGAATCGCCGACACGCTGTAGTAGTCGCGCGGGTTCTGCGACAGCTGCGTTTGCGTCGTGACGTACATCTCGCTGGCGCTGCGCGTCGCGATGAACCGCGTCTGACCGCAGCGCACGTACTCACTGTTGAGGTCCGAGACACAATGCTGCGCGGTGAGCACCAGGTTGGGGGCGATCAGACTTCCGCTGCAGATGCCCGCTCCCTGGTTGCTGAGCGACACGATCCCGACCACGCCTGTGCGCGCCGCGTCCGTCTGCCCTCCCTGGATCTCTTGCCGGTGGACCTGCATGTCCTCAAACGCGTCCTCTGGGGACGCGGGGCCGCAGGCGGTGAGGACGAGGAGGGGAATCCAGACGAGTCGTGTGCGCATCGGCGTCTCCCGGTTGTGTAACAAAGCCGGGACAGGCCCTCGCAAGCTGCGTGCCGGGGCGCGGTGTAATTTTCCGAACACCTGTGGGAAGGTCGGCTACTGCGGGGCGGGCGCCATCGCGTTGGAGCCATCGCCCCAGATCTGGGCCAGGAAACCAGCCCTGCCGGAGCCGCGACGGTAACGCCCGTAGTGGTCGGGCTCCTTCTTGTAGTAGTCCTGGTGATACTCCTCCGCGACCCAGAACGGCTCGGCGTCCTGGATCGGCACGGCGATCGGTTGCTTGAACCGCCCGCTGGCCTCCAGGTCCGCCTTGGACCTGGTCGCGGCAGCGCGCTGCGCGTCGTCGTGCACGAAGATCGCTGGGCGGTAGCTGCGCCCCCGATCGCCAAACTGCCCGCCTGCGTCCGTCGGGTCCATGCTGCGCCAGAACGTATCCATCAGTTTCTCGTACGTGACCTTGGCGGGGTCGTAGTAGACGATCACCGCCTCCGTGTGGTCCGTCAGACCACCCGCGACCTGCTTGTACGTGGGCCCCTTCTCGGGTCCCCCCGTGTAGCCGGACAGGACTGCGCTCACGCCGTCGAGTTTCTCGAACGGTCCCTCCATGCACCAGAAGCAGCCTCCCGCGAACGTCGCCACGGCCTGGCCCACCTTTGGCGCCGGGGCGAGCTCCGTTCCCCCGGCAGCTGCCTCTGCTGTCGCGGGGGTGCTGTCCGGCTTGGCTTCCGGAGTCTTGGGAGTCGGCTCGGAATCGCCGCCTGCCGAGACTTCGCCCGTGGTTTGGCAGGCCACAGCGGCCATCGTCACAAGACACAGGGACCAGAGACGCAAACCGATCATTCTCTCCTCTCGTGGCTGGGCGCAGGCCCGTTCCCACCGCGCAACCGCGGCCTGGCCATCAACGGCCAGCCGTCCAACGCACAAGTGGCGCCGAACAGTCCGACGAGCCTTGCGGAGAAACCGCCGCGAGGCAACACTGCGGCCATGAAAGCATGGCGCGCGCATCAATTCGGCCCCTACAATGACGTCCTCCAGTTTGAGGAGTGCCCGGACCCCACGGCCCCGCGCGGCGGCGTCGTCATCGACGTCCACGCGGCGGCACTGAACTTCCCGGACATCCTGGCGATCGCCGGCCAGTACCAGGTCAAAGCCCCTCTGCCCTTTGTCCCCGGTATCGAGGCCTGCGGCGTCGTGACCGAGGCCGGCGAAGGAAGCCGCTTTGCCGTCGGTGACCGCGTGATCGCCAACGCGCTCTGGGGCGCCTTCGGCCAGAAGATGGAGGCACCCGACATGAGCTGTTTTGCGGCGCCGGCCGGCATGAGTGACGCGGCGGCCGCGGGCTTCGTGGTGACCTACCAGACGAGCTACTTCGCGCTCGAGTACCGCGCGCGGCTGCAGCCGGGCGAGGTCCTCCTTGTGCACGGCGGCGCGGGCGGTGTGGGGACCAGCTGCATCCAGATTGGCAAGGCCATGGGCGCGACGGTCATCGCCACCGCCGGCTCCGAAGAAAAGCTCCAGGTGTGTCGTGACTGTGGCGCCGACCACGTCATCAACTACCGCGACGACGACTTCGTCGCCGCGGTCAAACGCATCACCGGCGGGCGCGGGGCCGACGTGATCTATGACCCCGTCGGCGGGGACGTGTTCTCCAGGAGCACCAAATGCATCGCGTTTGGTGGTCGCATTCTGGTGATTGGCTTCACCAGCGGGACCATCCCAGAGCTCCGCACCAACCGGATTCTCATCAAGAACATGTCGGTGATCGGTCTGTTCTGGGGCGCGTACCAGCTGCACCAACCGCAGCTGATCCACGACACGCACGAGATCCTGACGGGCATGTACGCCGAGTCCAAGATCGAGCCGGTCATCTGCCAGACCCGACCCCTGGCGCAGCTCCCTGCGGCGCTGGACCTGATCTCCGAGCGCAAGAGCTACGGCAAGGTCGTCGTCGCGGGCTGAGCGCCCCTCAACGGGCGAACTACTCGGTAATTTCGCAGGTCACGGGGTCCAGGCGGGTCGAGCGGCCCACGCGCAAGCTGTCGAAAGGCAT
>CALBXO010000632.1 GCA_937890335.1 uncultured Pseudomonadota bacterium
CCGGTCCTGGACCACGGCAACCGCACCGCGGAGCTGGCTGTCGATCTCCTGGCCAGCCTCTTTGGCCGCAAGATCTTGTAGACGCGTTGCGCGGCCCGGCCCCACCGTTGGTTTGACGCGACGGCTGCACCTCAGCGACGATTCGCCATGGGTGTAGCTGAAGCGTTCATCATCCTTGTGATTGCGGCTGGGGCCGTGGTGATTCCACTGTGCGTTGTCTACTACGCGACGCGCGCCCCAGACCGGGCATGGCAGGTGTTTGCCCGGAAGACCGGGATGAACGTGGTTTCGAATTGGGGCAAATTCACCATTACCGGGCGCCTGCGGCGGATTCAGATCGACATCCGCGCGAGACGGCAGCCGGGATTCTTTCAGATGAATGCCACGATGGACGGCACCGCCACGCTGCCGGGTCCTGTGCCGGAGGATGACCCCCGTGTCCGGTCCGCCCTCGCCGCCATCGGCAACATCACCGCCGACTACGAGATCGCAGCGGGCGAGCTCCGCTGGAAGATGACTTCGACACCTGCGCAGATCTCCCGCGTGCCGATCCTGCTCGAGCAGATCGCGCGCGTCGCGGACGTCGTGGGTGAAGCGCCGGATGGCCAGGCCCAGGCGGCTCAGCCGTAGGGCTACGAGAACTCACAACAGGCCGCCCGGTCGTCGAGTCGAGCAGAGCAGAGCCTCCAGCCACCGCGCCGCAGCAGCCGGACAGCGCCACCAGACGCAAAGCGCCGATTGTGTACCGATGCGATATGGTGATGTGTCCGACGTTTCCAGAAACCATTCCAATCGGCCCCCGTTTGCACTTCCGACGCCGCAAGATTCGGCGAGGGCCATTGGGCGAATCCACGCCGGCCCGCAGTTGGAGTGTCATCATGAAAGCATCCGTTGCACGATTTGTCGCCATCGCACTGACCGCCGCGTCCCTGTTCGCCGTGGTTCCGGCTGCCGCGTGCGGCTCCTACGGACCGATGTCCATCGTCCAGCAGATTGAGCAGGCTGAGGACGAGGTCCAGTATGCGGCGGCGGCGTACGTGGAGGCCATGACCGACGGAGACCGCGAGGCGCGGACACGCGCCTGGAAGAACCTCGTCGCGCAGCGCGAGTACCTTGCGCAATTGGAGACGCGCCGCTCGGCGCAGCTGGCGCTGCGCTGACCCACAGCTTTACCCCTGCGTTCGGCGCTGGTACGGCTCATCTCCATGAGCCGTACCAGCCACTATCTGACCATGCGCGACGGGGTTCGAATCGCCGTCGATGTCCACCTGCCTGAGGGCCACGCCGGCCCCTACGCGACCATCCTGCACCAGACGCGCTACTTCCGCGGCGTGGAGGTGAAGGCCCGGCGCCTCAAGAAACTCGAGTCTGCGTTTGAGATGGTCCACGCGACCCGGACGAGGTTCCTCGCCGCCGGGTATGCCTGGGTCGATGTCGATGTGCGCGGGTCGGGGGCGTCGTTTGGGCGTCGCCCCTGTCCGTGGTCTCCGGACGAGGTCAAGGACGGCGGCGAGCTCGTGGACTGGATCATCGGGCAGTCGTGGAGCACAGGCGTCGTCGGTGCGACGGGCGTCTCGTACGGTGGAACGACGGCTGAGATGCTGCTCATCTGCCAGCATCCCGCGGTCAAGGCGATCGCGCCGCGCTTCAGTCTCTTTGATGTCTTCACGGACGTGATGGCGCCCGGCGGCGTCCCTCTGCGCTGGTTCACCGACAATTGGAACCGGGTCAACCAGAATCTGGACGCGGCCACGTACGAGCAGACCGTCTCGACGGCGGTGCGCATCATCATGCAGTCGCTGGCCGCCGGGAAGGCAGACCGGCGAACGCCGCGTTGGAGCGGGTTGCTGGACAAGCTCGACCGACCCGGCGTGGAGCGGTTCATCGCCCGGAATGTACGGCGGCTCGGCGCAGGCGTCCGGCCCGTCAATGGCGATGTAGAGGCGCTGGCGGCGGCGGTCGCCGAGCACCTGGACAACTACGACGTGCAGGAGCAGGCGGACCGGGTGGAGTTCCGCGACGACGAGCTTCCCGAGTCCAATGAGTACGAACATCTGGACAGCTGGACGGCGATCGCTGGCAGCGTGGACCGGTTCAGCCCGCACAGCTACCTGGACGCGCTGCGCGGATCGGGGGCCGCGATCTTCAGCATCAGCGGCTGGCTCGACGGCGCCTACCAACACGCGGCGGTCAAGCGGCACCTGACCGTGGGCAACCCCGGCAGCTACCTGTTGCTCGGCCCCTGGGAGCACGGCGGGAACCTCCAGGTCAGCCCGTATGGCGCGACGCGCAAGGCGGTCTTTGATCAGGAGGAGGCAATGATCCGCTTTTTTGATCATCAGCTTCGCGGCGCGCCGCGTCCGGAGTGGGCGCCGGTGCGCTACTACACGATGGGCGCAGAGCGCTGGCAGTCGTCCCAGACCTGGCCCCCCGCGGGTGCTGAGATGCGGAAGCTGTACCTCGGCGCGGGCGGTACGCTGTCATCGGAGGCCGGGCGGGCGGGTGTCGAGCGGTTTGTGCTGCCGGAGGACAGCACGTCTGGGCGCGCGTCACGGTGGCGGTCCTACGTGGGTCCGCACCAATTCATCGGCTACCCGGAGCGTGCGCAGCAGACGCGCGCGTTGCCCGTGTTCCGCTCCGCGCCACTCGAGATGGACACAGAGATAACCGGTCACCCGGTGGCCACGCTGCACCTTCACACCGAGGTGCCCGACGGCGATCTCTTCGTTTATCTGGAGGAAGAGGATGCGGGCGGCGCGGTCCGGTACATCACCGAAGGCCTCCTGCGCCTGTGCCACCGGCGGCTGGGAGGCGACCGCGCGCCGTACCGCTCGCCTGCGGGGTTCCGCAGCTACGCCCGCGACGACGCAGCCGATCTAGACATGGACGGTCCCAATCTGGTGGTCGTCGACCTCCTGCCCGTCTCGTACCTGGCGCGTCGAGGGGCACGTGTTCGGTTGGTGCTCGCCGGCGCGGATGTGGACAATTTTGGCCCGCCGCGGGCGCTCGGTGCGGTGGGCGTAGAGGTAGGCGGCGAGCGCGCGTCCTTCCTGTCTCTGCCCGTGGTGGGATAGCCCGCAGTCCGGGTTACCCCCGCCCCTTGGTGCCGCGGTGCGCCAGGAAACCTTCGCGCTTCTCGCGCCGCTCTTCGGTGGCGTTCATCAAGCGGACCAACTGATCTACGACGCGGTTGTTGCCCCAGACGGGGAAGGCCCGCTTGATCCAGTCCGCAACGATGGCCTCGCGCGTGATCATCAAGCGCTTGTCCCCAGCCTGAACCGCGTCGACGATGAGGTCCGCGGCGATGTGGGCCGGCATGGTCTTCCTCTCGAAGAACTCGATGATCTTCTGTCGGTTCGCGTCGTCGGGTTTGCTGGTCCGGGCGTTGGCGGCGATCTTGGTGTTGATCCCGCCAGGGTGGACCACCGTGATGCCGACGTGCGTCCCGTCCAGCTCCTCCCACAGGGC
>CALBXO010000633.1 GCA_937890335.1 uncultured Pseudomonadota bacterium
CCGCCGAGCGGCAGGCATGGTTGTAGGCTGACGCGGCTGCCGCGGTCTCGCCACTGACGGCGTTCGACAACGCCCCGGTGGGATGGTCCGCGAAGAAGGTCCAATCCGCGCGGAACAACGCACCCACAAGATCCAGCCGGAAGCTGGTGGCCATCTCCGCGATGGTCTTGGCCACCTGGTGCATGGCGACCCAGCTCAAGAAGCCTTTGATGACGATGCCGACGACCACGACCAACAGCAGGTTGGTCAGGCTCATCTCCAACCCCGTGGCCGCGAACAGGTCTCCGACGTACCGTCCCGCCCCGCTGTCGCTGGACTGCTCGCCCCCAAGCATGACCTTGAGCACCGGAAAGAGCGTGAGCAGGCTGAACCCCTCGGCCGCGCTGGCAAAGAGGAACAAGACGATGAGGGACACCGTCTGACCGGGGTACCGCGTCAGAAAATAGCGGTAGAAGTCTACCGTGTTGGGTTGCCGGGTCGGTTCAGATGACATGGATTGGGGCCGTTCCTCGGGTGGCGCGCTGACTCGGGGGAGCGCCTACCTTCGCGCCCAGGCCCACGCCGTGGAGACGATGCTCTCCAGCGTCGAGTGCCGCGCCTGCCAGCCGAGCACCTGCCAGGCGCGCGAGGGATCCGCCACCAGCCTCGCCGGGTCGCCTGGTCGCCGGGGTCCGATCGAGTACGGGACCTTCACGCCGGTGACCTCGGTCACGGCGCGCACCAGCGCCCGCAGGCTCACGCCCTGCCCTGTTCCCAGGTTGTAGGCGCCAGACTCGCCCCCGGCCTGCAGGTAGTCCAGGCCGCGAATGTGGGCCTCCGCGAGGTCGAGCGTGTGGATGTAATCACGCACACACGTCCCATCCTGCGTCGGATAATCCGACCCAAAGAGCATCAGCGGGGGGACATCGGTCCGTCCCGATTCGATGGCTGCGGCCGACCGGAGGATGTTGGGGATGATGTGGGTCTCGGGCTCGTGCACTTCCCCGCAGCGCCCCTTCGGGTCGGCGCCCGCCGCGTTGAAATAGCGCAACGCCAGCCAGCGCGGGCCCCCGGCGCGCTCACCATCCTCCAACACCGTCTCCGCCACGAGCTTGGAGTGTCCGTAGGGGTTGATGGGGCGCTGGGGGTGCCGCTCGGGGATGGGGATCTGGTCTGGCTCACCGTACGTCGCGGCGGACGAGGAGAACACGATCGCCTTCACGCCGCGGTTGGAGGCCGCCTCCACAAGGGCGCCGGTCCCTCCCACATTGACCGACCAATACCGGCCAGGATGCGCGACGCTCTCCGGCACGAGGGCCAGGGCGGCGCAGTGAACCACGCCCGTCACACCGTAGGTGGCAAAGCACTTCTCCAGCGCCGATGTGTCGCGAACGTCGCCGACAAAAACCGGCACGTCCGGCGGCAGCAGCTCGCGATGCCCCGTGGAGAGGTTGTCAAAGACGACTACGGGCACGCCGCGGTCCACGAGCGTCCACACTGTCATGCTGCCGACATAGCCGGCACCACCTGTCACACAAACCGTTCCCGTCATCAGCTCAGCCCAGGATGGCGCAGTCCGCCGTGTGAATCCGGCTCCGTGCGCCGGATGCGGTGTACGAGCTCGATGGATGGCCTGGCGTCTTCCACGCCGTAGCCACCGCCCTCGAAGATGTCCTCGTACACGCGGGTGTGGAGACTTGTGAACACGTTGGAGAACTCGATCTCCTCCCCATCGATCGTGATGGACCGGAACGCCGGTTTGCCGTCGCGCACGGCCTCCTCCGGCAGGTCCTTGCCCGAGGTCGAGAGGAGCCACCGCACGCGGGCTCGCTCCAACTCCAGCGCGCCGGCCGCCCGGTCGGGGGTGCGCGCGTGCACCAGAGATCGTTCCACGCCACCAAACAGCCACAAGAGCATGTCAAAGAAGTGGATGCAGATGTTCATGGCGATCCCGCCGGACTTTGCCGGGGTCCCCTTCCACGAAATGCCGTACCACGGCCCGCGCCGCGTGATGTAGGTCAGCACCACGTCGTGGCGTTCACCCGCCCGCTCGTCCAGGCGCTTCTTGAGCGCGATGAGGGTCGGGTGCAGGCGCAGCTGCAGCACGGTGTAGATGCGGCCGGGGTACTCGTTTTCGAGCTCTCCCAGGGCGTCCAGGTTCCACGGACTGAGCACCAGCGGCTTCTCACAGATCGCGCTGGCCCCAATCCGCAGCGCGAGGCGAATGTGCGCGTCGTGCAGGTAGTTCGGCGAGCAGACCGTGAGGTAGTGGATGCGCTGGTCTTCGTCGAGCCGGCGTCGCTTCTCCAGGAAGCGGTCAAATCGCTCGATCTCGGTGAAGAAACGCGACTCTGGAAAGTAGCGGTCCAGGATTCCAACGGAGTCGTTTGGGTCGCAGCTGGCAAGCAGCGTGTGCCCAGTGTCCCGGATGGCTTCGAGATGTCGCGGGGCGATGTAGCCGCCCACGCCGATGAGACCGAAATTCGCCATGGACACACTCTACCCGGCGCGCAGTCGGTGGCAAAAGCTCTGTGTCGCTTCCACTGCCGGGCCCAACCTCTCAACCGGCGCCAATCATCACCCGCACCGTGGCTCGACATTGTGCAGGCACGGAGGTGGAAGAGTCCGTGAGGTAGGTCTCCCAGACGGGACCCGCCGCCGCGAGCCCAGCACCCGCGAGCTCGCGCACAAGATCCGCGCGCACGCGCCATAGATCTCCATACGCGCCCTGAATTGTCACGCCGGCTGCAATCCCAGCCGGGAGGCTCGAGGGCTGCACCTGCTCGTCGCCGGGGACCGGCGCCGAGCACGGGACGCCGATCTCCGCGTGGATCTCAGGGTCGCCACCGTCTCCCTCCGAAAGGTAGCGCGTCCAAGGCTGCCCGCACGGCTGCGCCCCCGCGGCGATCATGTGCTGAAGGATCCGGGGGAGCGCGCTTGCGACCTCGGCGGACAGCGCCTGGCGCCGGCATTGGACCCGAACCACCGCCGCGTCCTGCCGTTCCTCACGGGTGAACTCGACGGCTTCCGCTCGCCTCCACGCGCGCCGGATCGCCATCGCAGCCACGGTGGGACGCCGTGCGGCGAGCTCGTGGGCGTCCACCGCTGACAGGCCGAGGAAACGCAGCCGCGGAAACGCCGCCAACAGCGCGGCCCGCGCCGGCGCGTGTCCGGCGCCCATCGCCCACTCGGGCACAACCGCGACGCTGTTCATCGTCAGCACCGAACGCAGCCCGTCAGCGACGGCGCCCACCACCTTGGACGCCGGAACTTTCCCGTCGGGCCAGACGAAGATCACGGCGCCCTCCTCGCCCGCCCAGGAGCTCTCGACGACGCGCCGCAGGTCCAACGCCTGGCCCAGCCCCGCGAGCACGCGTTCGGCCGAGACCGGCAGACTGGACGCGGCCACCTCGGCCGACGCGGCGCCGATCCGGTTGGCCAGCCCAGGGTCCCAGGCCTTGAGGTGCTCGACTGCGCCGCGCCAGATCC
>CALBXO010000634.1 GCA_937890335.1 uncultured Pseudomonadota bacterium
CCTGATCACCAGCGACCGGGTCTCGGCATTTGACCGCGTCCTTGGGTTGATCCCCTACAAGGGACAGGTGCTCAACCAATTGGCGGGCTGGTGGTTCGAACAGGTCGCCGATGTCGTGGACAGCCATGTCATCTCCATTCCCGACCCCAACGTGACCATCGCCCACGAGGCCGACGCGCTTCAGGTCGAGGTGATTGTGCGTGGCCACATCACAGGCGTGACCGACACGTCTCTGTGGACGCTTTACGAGCGCGGCGTGGACAGGCCGTACGGGCTGACGCTGCCGGCGGGCCTCAAAAAGAACGACAAGCTGCCCGAGCCGGTCATCACGCCAACGACCAAAGCCACAGGGGGGGCGCACGACGAGCGGCTCACCAGCGCCGAGGTTGTGGAGAAGGGGCTCGTGGACGCCGCGCTCTGGGCTCACGTCCAGGACGTGGCGCTCCAGGTCTTCAAGCGCGGCCAGGAGGTCGCCGCGAACGCCGGGCTGGTGCTCGTGGACACCAAGTACGAGTTTGGTCTCGTGGACGGGCGCCTCGTCCTCATCGACGAGATGCACACGCCCGACTCCAGCCGCTATTGGATCGCGGACACATGGAAGCCCGGCGGCGACGCAAAGCCGAAAAACTTCGACAAGGAGTTTCTCCGGGAGTGGTTTGCCGCCCAGGGATACCGCGGAGAGGGAACCAAGCCCGAGATGCCGGTGGAGTTCCGGGCCCAGGTCGCGCAGCGGTACATCAGCGCGTTTGAGCGCCTTACCGGCCAAACGTTCGAGCCCGGCGCACAGCCGGCGGGCCCGCGGATCGCCGCGGCGCTGGCGGAGGTCTGAGTTATGTTGGTACCGATCATCATGGGGTCCAAATCGGACCTGGAGCACGCCCGGAAGATCGTGGCCGCGCTGGACGCATTTGGCCTGCGCAGCGAGCTGCGCATTGCCAGCGCCCACAAGGCAACGACGTTCTGCCTCGGCGTGCTGGAAGCCTACGAGGCCAACCCTGAGCCCAAGGTGTACATCACCATCGCGGGGCGCTCGAACGCCCTCAGCGCCGTGGTCGACGCACATGTCGCCGGCCCGGTCATCGCCTGCCCACCCTACAGCGACAAATACGGCGGCGGCGACATCTTCTCGTCGCTGCGCATGCCGAGCGGTATCGCGCCAGCGGTCGTCACCGAGCCGACGGGAGCGGCCATGCTCGCGGCCAAAATGCTGTCCCTGCACGACCCGACATTGCGCGACAAGGTGCGGGCGGCGCACCGCGCCTACACCGACGCGATCGTCGCAGACGACGCCGATCTGCGATGACCATCAAGGCCGACAACCACCGCGTCGGCCAAGCGTCGAGCGCGCCCCACCACACGCCAACTCAGCCCGGACCCGTCGACTGCACGGGAACCGTGGCGTCCCTTCGCGGCAGCGCGCCCACGCGATCTACACCCCCGTCCCATCAACGCACCAAAGGGCCGGAAACCCCGACGGTGACGGCCACCGCCAGCCGGGCCGCGGCGGGGGGACCGCGTGAGAAATGCGGCGTCTTCGGGATGTACGCGCCCGGCGTCGACGTCGCGCGGACAGCATTCTTTGGCCTCTACGCGCTCCAGCACCGGGGACAAGAGGCGGCGGGGATCGCGACCAGCGACGGCCAGTCCACGTACATCCACAGGGGGCTCGGCCTCGTCGCCCAGGTCTTCAACGAGGCGAACCTGGCGCCCATGCGCGGACATATGGCCGTGGGCCACACGCGGTACTCCACCACAGGCTCCAGCGACCAGCTGCGCAATGTACAGCCGTACCTGGTTGAGACCATGCACGGGCCGCTGGCGCTGGCACACAACGGAAACCTGACTGGCGCATCCCGACTACGACGGGAGCTGTTGCGGCGCGGCGTGGGGCTCGTCTCATCCAGCGACACCGAGGCCATCGTGCAGATGCTCGCGGCGCCGCCCGACTGCGGCGAGCCCAACGGACCGGACTGGGAAGCGCGGATTCGGGCGTTCATGGAGCAGGCAGACGGGGCGTACAGCCTGAGCTTCATGACGCGGACGGCCGTCTTTGCCGTCCGCGACCCGCTGGGCTTGCGACCGCTGTGCCTCGGCGAGATCGTCGGCGACGACGGCGAAACGCTCGGACACGTGGTCGCAAGCGAGTCGTGTGCGCTGGCTACGATCGGGGCGCGCTTTCTCAGGGAAGTCCGACCCGGCGAGATCGTCCGGCTGGACAAGGACGGGCTCACGAGCACGCAGGGGCGCGAGCCACTCGGACGCGGCGCGTTCTGCATCTTTGAGTTCGTGTACTTCGCACGGCCGGACTCGCAGATCGATACGCAGACCGTGCACGACGTGCGGCAACGGCTCGGTGCGGCCCTGTTCCGCGAGGCGCCCGTCCCTGGCGCGGACATCGTCGTCGGCGTCCCCGACTCTGCGACCCCGGCCGCCATCGGCTACGCGAACGCAGCCGGGCTTCCCTACACGGAGGGGTTCACCAAAAACCGCTACATCGGCCGCACGTTCATCCAGCCCTCCGACCGGCTGCGCCGCGACGGCGTACGGCTCAAATACAACCCCCTGTACAGCAATCTGAAGGGGCGCAAAGTCGTCATGCTGGACGACAGCATCGTGCGGGGAAACACCATGGGCCCGCTGGTTCGGCTGCTGCGCGAGGGCGGCGCCGCGGAAGTGCACGTCCGCGTATCCTCGCCGCCGGTGCGCCACCCGTGCTTCATGGGCGTGGACATGGCCCGGTACGACGAGCTCATTGGACACAACAAGACCGTGGATGAAATCCGCGATCACATCGGCGCGGACAGCCTTGCGTACCTCTCCCACGAGGGCATGGTGACCGCGGTGCAAGGGGCCCTGCACGACAGGGGGTATTGCACGGCCTGTTTCAGCGGGCATTATCCGCTGGACATCGAGGACTACGGCGAAGAACGACAGGTCAAGCTCGTCATGCAAGAGGGTGCACATGGCTGACATCAACCCCGAGGGCCTGACGATTCTGGTGGTGGGCAATGGCGGCCGCGAACACGCGCTGGCCTGGGCGCTGTGCAGGTCCCCCCGGGTCGCGCAGGTCATCGTGGCCCCTGGAAACGGCGGTACCGAGGATACGATGTTTTCTGGCGCCCGGCTGCGCTGTGCGGCGGTCGGCGTGGGCGACTTCGCCGCGCTGATGCAGCTCGCTCGGGACAACGGCGCAGCCTTCACGGTCGTGGGTCCGGAGGCACCGCTGTGCGACGGCATTGTGGACGCGTTCCAGGACGCCGGCCTGCGCTGCTACGGGCCGAGCGCCAGCGCCGCGCGCCTCGAGGGCAGTAAGGCCTTCTCCAAGGCGTTCATGGCCCGCCACGCGATTCCGACAGCCGCCCACGCGTCCTTCACCGACATGGAAGCAGCCCTCGACTACGTGCGGACGGTCGGCCACCGGGTGGTAGTCAAGGCCTCGGGGCTCGCCGCGGGCAAGGGCGTACTCCTGCCGGAGACCACCGCCGACGCCGAGGACGCCGTCCGCCAGATCATGGGTGATCGGGCCTTTGGCGCCGCGGGGGACGAGGTGGTGATTGAAGAACATCTGGTGGGACAGGAGGCGAGCATCCTCGCCTTCAGCGACGGCCGGTCCATCGTCCCGTGTCTGGCCGCCCAGGACCACAAGCGCGCGCTCGACGGCGACGCCGGCGCCAACACCGGCGGCATGGGGGCCTACGCGCCTGCGCCCGTGGTCACACCGGACATGGTGGCGGAGATCCAGCGGACCGTTCTCGACCCGACCATCGAAGGCATGCGCGCCGAAGATGCGCCGTTCGTCGGTACGCTGTTTGTGGGCCTGATGATCACGGACAACGGGATCAAGGTCCTCGAGTACAATGTTCGTTTTGGCGATCCTGAGACCCAGGTCGTTCTGCCGCTGCTCTCCACGGACCTGGCCGACATCCTGGAAGCCTGCATGGACTGCGAGCTGACCCCGGACGCCGTCCAGTTTCGGCCCGGGGCCGCAGCGACGGTCGTCATGGCATCCGGCGGCTACCCGGGCGCCTACGAGAAGGGCGCAGTCATCGACGGTACGCGCAAGGCGTCCCAGATCGATGGGGTCACGGTCTTTCACGCCGGCACACGGCGACAGCGCGATGATCTCGTCACATCGGGTGGGCGTGTGCTAGGTGTCACGGGAGTCGCTGACGATCTGGCCACCGCGGTCGCCCGCGCCTACGAGGGCGTGGCCAGAATCCGGTTTTCCGGGGCCCAGTGGCGAAGGGACATCGCGCACCGCGCGCTTCCCACTCAACCAAAGGTTTGAAGATGCAACCCATGGACACCGTCTCTACCGTCATTCCCACGATGCGCTACGCGGACGCGCCCGCGGCTATCGACTTTCTCTGCGCCGCCTTCGGCTTCGAGCGACACATGGTGGTGCCTGGCCCGGACGGCACCATCGCCCACGCGCAGCTGCGTTTCGGCAACGGAATGATCATGCTCGGCAGCGCGCGGGAGGACGAGTACGGCGCCATGGTCGGACCACCGTCCGGCGCGGCCCTGACGGGCAGTCCGTACATTGTCGTCACCGATGTGGACGCCCATCACGACCGCGCGGTCGCAGCGGGCGCCAGGGTGGCGATGCCGCCGGCGGACCAGGACCACGGCGGGCGCCTCTACTCCTGCTACGATCCCGAGGGCCAGCTGTGGAACTTTGGCTCGTACGATCCGTGGGCGTGACCCCCCCGGCAGTTTCACCCAGTCGCGGCCCGGCCACGACGCGCACTCTCTGAGCGGAGCTCGAACGATGGGAATCTCGTACAAGGACGCCGGTGTGGACATCGACGCCGGCGCGCGCGCCGTCAGCCTGATGAAGGACGCAGTGCACGCTACCCACGGGCCGGAAGTGCTCGCCGGTGTCGGCTCGTTCGGCGGCTTGTTTGACGGCGCGGCGGCGTTCGCGGGCCTGTCCCGGCCGGTGCTCGTGGCGTCCACGGACGGTGTCGGCACCAAGACCAAGATCGCGGCGGCTCTCGGGCGCTTCGACACCATCGGCCACGACATCGTCAATCACTGCGCGAACGACATTCTGGTGCAGGGCGCCCGACCGTTGTTCTTCCTGGACTACATCGCATCGAGCCGCCTTTCGCCGGAGACGGTCGCGACCGCGGTAACCGGGGCTGCAGCGGCGTGCAAGGCAATCGGCTGCGCCCTCCTTGGCGGCGAGACCGCTGAGATGCCCGGCGTGTACGTGTCCGGCGAGTTTGACCTCGTCGGGACCATCGTGGGCGTCGTCGACCGCGAAGCCATCATCGACGGAAGCACGATCGAGCCCGGCGACACCGTGGTCGCCATCCCGTCCAGCGGCCTCCACACCAACGGGTTCTCCCTGGCGCGCCGCGTCTTTCAGGACCATGCGTTCACGGACGAGATCCCGGAGCTCGGGAACGCGAGACTGGGGGACGTCCTGCTGGCGCCGCACCGCGCCTACGTGCGCGAGTTCGCCGCGCTTGGGCAAGCCGGCGTCAAGATCAAGGGGATGGCGCACATCACCGGGGGCGGCCTCTACGACAACCCGCCGCGCATCCTGCCGGCGCATGTGGCGATGGAGCTGGACCGCAGCGCGTGGCATATGCCCGCCATCTTCAAGCTGATTCAGCGCATTGGGAACATCGCCCCCGACGAGATGGCGCGCGTGTTCAACTGTGGGCTGGGAATGCTCGTGGTCGTCCCATCCGTTCAGACCCAGCTGGCGTTGGACACCCTCGCCGACGCGGTGCAAGTGGGCGAGATCACCGCCCGCAAAGAGGCACCAGTAATTCTGCACGGCTGACGGAGTCCCGTGACACTCGAGCGACTACGAGATCTTCTGCACGAGGCGCCGACCCAGGCGACGTGGGACAGCGCGCTCGACCTTGTGCGCGCGGCGCAGGGACCCGACCGCGCCGTGTACGTAGACTACCTGGTTCAGCACGCCGAGACCTGGCCGGCTCCCACGCGGCGCCTCACTTCGGAAGACGTCCCATCGGGCCTGGACCCGCTGCCGGATCTCTGGCCCGTCTGCGGGGCGCTGTCTCTTCAAAACGCTGGCCTGAAGCCGCCGGACGTGGTGGCCCTGACCGAAGCGCAGCGCCTTGGACAATTGCGCGGACTCGATCTGAGCCACAATCATGTGGGCGCTGACGGCGCCGCTGCGGTGGCCGGATGCCCGGAGCTGTCTGGGCTGACCCACCTGGACTTGGGACGCAGCCGCATCGGCGATGACGGGGCGCGCTCGCTTGGCGACTCCACGGCCCTGCGGAGTCTCTCCCACCTGCGGATCGGGAGCGCCAGTCTGCGCTCAGGCGGCGTGCAGGACCTCTTCTCCGCGCCGCTGATGGCACAGCTTGAGTCGCTGGAGATGGATCGCACGCCGGTGGGAGTACGCGGAGCCCAGGCGCTCGCCGCGAACCCCAACGCGGCACGATTGCACACGGTCGATCTGCACGGATGCAGCCTCGCGGACAACGGCGCGGTCCACCTCGCCGCCTCCACGAATCTGCGGGTGGAGCGTGTGCGGCTGAGCCAGAATGGTCTGGGCCTCGCCGCTGTCGAGGCTCTCGCCGACGGCCCCCTGCTGGAGCATCTGCGCCATCTGGACCTCACCGCAAACGGCCCGTTGATGGGTGGCGGACTGTCCGCCCTCGCTCGGGCAACCAGCAACCGGCTTGAGTCGCTCGTGCTGCACGGGGCCGGCATCGCGCTGCCCAATCTGCGCGCGCTGGTGCACGCATCCTCGGCCAACCACCTGCGTGCGTTCGACCCCGGGCTGGAGTTCAAGCGGCGGCATGAGATCGTGCCCGTCCTGCTGGAAACCAGCCATTTGACGCAGCTGCGGGAGCTGCACCTCCGTGGCTTGAAGCTGTCCGCGGCGCTCCTCCTGGCCGGGTCCCCTTCCATGCCCTCGCTCCAACGGCTGCATGTGGAGGTCATCGACGTGGATGCGGACGGCGTCCTGCAGTTCCCGTGGGCGCCGCAGGTGGAGAAGCTGACGCGACTGCGGTTGGATGCGGCGGGCAACAGCAAGGGCCTGGAAGAGCTGGTCACGGGCCCGGGCATGGCCCGCGTCCGCCACCTCGAACTCCGCGGGGAAGCCGTAACGGACGGGCTGGTCGAGCGGCTGGCCTCCAACGTGGCCACGACCGGTCTTCGAACTCTCAGCGTGTGCGAGCCAGCGCTCGGCGACCGCGCCGCGACAGCGCTCGCCCGCAGTCCACACCTGCGCAACCTGGAGGTCCTCGATTTGCGATCGGCCGGCGTCACCAGCGAGGGCGCCACCGCGCTTGCCGCGGCAGATTGGCCGCACTTGCGCCGGCTGGGCCTGCGGTTCACGGCGGTCGGCGACGCAGGCGTGACCGCGTTGGCGGGTGCCAGCGGCATGCCGTTGGTGACGGAGGTGAACCTGGATACGGCCAGCGCCACGAGCTGCGGCTTTGCCGACGCGCTCGCAGCTGCCACCCGCCGCCAGGCGCTGGCAATGCTCAGGCCCCTGACCGCCACCAATTCCGTGGGCGCCGCCGGCGTCGGCGGTCTGCGTGAGATCGCCCGCGCACGAGGGCTCGCGGGGTCCGGGAAACTGCGCCGAGCGGACCTGATCGACGTCCTGGCGGGCAAGTGAAACCGCGGCGCGCCCAGAATGGGTCGGAATCCGGGCGCACGCCGTCACCCACGACGTCCGCCAGAACACACTATGGGATCGCGGCCCCAACCGGCTCATCCCAAAGCCCCGGCTGTCGCACATCGTCTATGCCGAGATGCGCCAGACTTGGAGGCGTCCGTCCGCGGCGCGTCGATTGAAGACGCGCGCTGCCATCGGAGGGGCGCTCGCGTTCGCGATCCCGACAGCGTGTCTCACATTCTGGATCGCGCTTCTCGGCGCGCCCGTGCCAGGTCCACCCGCGCAGTCCGCAGCCGCAGCTGTCGCGGTCCGAGACAACGTGAGCACATTTGAAAAGTGGGGCACCCACTGGTTCACCTACCCGTACCTGGACCGCTCCTACGGCTCGGTCCACTACGTCACCGCGCACCGCGGCGCCCCCAAGCACGACGAACTGCGCGCTGCGATCGCCTCCAGCCTGGCCACCCACAGGGACGTGGACGTGTTTATCCTGGCCCACAGCAACGCCTATTATGATCTTCTGCGCGGCCTTCCGGCCGACCAACGAAGCAGGCTGCGCCTCGTCTACAACACGGGGTGCAGCGACGCGTGGCAGTCATCTGTGTGGCTCGATCTCGGCGCCGACACCTACGTCGGCCACCCCGGCGACAGCGCCAGCCCGGTCTTCTACTTCTACTTCCTGCGCAAGTGGACCTCCGGCGCCTCCGCTCGGGACGCCACCGCCCATGGCAACGAGCGCATGCACCGCACGCTCGACGTGGCGCAGCGGTTCAACCCGTACGAGCTGGACCTGCGGAAGGTGGGGGAGATGACGCATGCAGGCCTGAAAGGGAGACCCGATGCCCACGTCGACTGAGGCACGGCCCAGCCAGTGGGCAGCCTGGGCCACGGTCGCCGGCGCAATCGCACTCCAGGTGCTGTGTGGTGCCGCGCTTGTGTGGAGCTGGGAGGCCGGGTTTGGCGGCGCCGACGCACCGTGGAGTGAAGCCGCCGCCCATTCGGCGTCCAACGCAGCCTTTGCGGTCAGCGCAGCGGCTACCCTGCTCAACGGCGGCGCCATCTACCTGAGCGTCACCAGGATGCCGTGGCCCTTGGCTGCGCTGGCTTGCCTGGCGCTGGTGCCCGCGTGCTTGTTCTCGACCGCCTCCGTCTACGGCCTGCTCGTTGTCACGGGCTGGGCGTAGTTCGCCCATTTTGGCAGGCGGCGCTGCCGAACCTGCGCCCATCCATTTGGACAGCCGGGACGCGAGCCGGGTCAGCCGCCTCTGCGGGACAGAATCAGGGCCTTGAACTCGTGCGGCAGAAGTCCCATGCACCGCTCATCCGCCGACTCAAAACGCACGTCGCCGATGTCTGCCAACGAGACCTTTTCCTCGATCGCGTCGCGGAACATCTCGTCGGTGTAGGCCGCCTTGCCCAGATGAACGTCGTGGGTCGCGAGCATGGCCCTCAACGCCCCGTACCAGCTCCTCGTGCTCGCCAGCGCGCGCGCCTGGCGATCAAACCCGATCAGCTCCTGAACGTAGGCGAGCTCGGTGTTGAATCCAGCGCCGATGGCGACCTTCTGAAGGTGACCAAAGTGGATGGAGAACTCGATGTGGTCCAGGTGTGTGGACGCGCGCGGGTACCTCGCGTACTCGCCGTACTCGGTGATCCACGCGCCGCCGCCAGGGCGGATGACCTCGGCAAGTCTCGCGACAAACTCCCACGCCCCGAGGTTCACGTAGAACTCCTCAGGTGCGTCCAGGAAGCGGACGTCGTTCGCTTCCGCCATCGCGACGATTTTCTCCGACAGCTCGGTCGGCGGCGTCTTCGTCTCTTCGTCGGGGGGTTCCTCTCCCGCGGCGGTCCCCACCCCCACCAGAGATCGGTTGAGTTTGACCGTTGTGAAATCGCCCACGACCTCGTTGCAGATGAGGAAATCTGCCTCGGGAATCGGGGTGTCTGGATCCTCTACATTCCCCGCGATCCAGTCCACCTTGTCCAGGACGCCGGCGGCCTCCAGCGTGGCGCGCTGCCGGTCCCGGAGCGTCGGCGCAAGGTCCACGATGGTGTACCGAAGCGCGTCCCAACCGGCCGTGTGCGCATCTCGCATCCAACACAGGAGTCCCGCAGCCAAGTGCCCCTGCCCCGCGCCGACTTCCACGATGTTGCGCGTGTTGTTGCTAAGCAGATCGCGCGCCGACAGGCACTCCCCGACCCGCGCGGCGAAGGTCGCTCCACCGAGCAGGACGTGCGGCTCGCGCAACAGATGGCTCAGTGTCGTCTCCACCTCGTCAAACTGCTCGCCCGCGTCGGCCACGCCGTGCTCGTAATACCCGTGCGGGGGTAGCACGGGGACGCCCAAAGCCTCCAGCGGATCCGGGGCCAGCTCCTGACCGGGCGTCCACGGCTCGTAGGGCATGGTGGAGCGCAGGTAGCTCGGCCATTTCCACTCGGCGCCATACCGCGTCACGGGGATGCGCGACATCCGCAGGTACTGCCGATCGTGGTGCACCCACCCGCCGATCACGCGTAGGAACTCCTCCTCCGTGGGTGGTGCATCGAGTTTGTCGTAGAGATCGCGCCCACTCGTGTTTCCGTCGCACGCCTCCCAGGTGGCCGCCGCCCAACCCGGTACGGTCTCCGCCACGGGGTCCGCCCCGCGCCAGGCCCGCCAGAACGTCATCCCGGCCGTCTTGTCGTACACCACCCAGCGGGCGCGGACAGGATAGGACCGCCACAGCCGCGCGGGCTCGTCGATGTCGGGGTCCACGAGACATGCATGGTCCTCGAGGATGGACATGAACTCGCCCAGGACCGAGCGTGTGAAGTGGCGGCCAAAGTGGGCGTCCACCTCTGCGGGGCCGCGCGCCACGTCCCGATGAAACTCAAGAAGCCCGACAATGTCGGGGCTCATGCCCATCAGGAACCCAAACAGATCGTGGTAGGCGTAGAGGCGCCCGTGTTGATGGAAATAGCTCAGATGCCGGGAGAGGGTGAGGTCTTCGCGCAGTGGCTCGGTCATGGCGGGGACGATACCAAAGGTGCAGCCCCACGGAAACGACTGCGGCCCGCCTGACGTCGAAACCTCTTCGCGGAGAGCGTTGACAGCGCAACGGGGCCTCATTATAAACCGCCCATTCTCCCAGGCCCCGCCCGCGCACAGCGGGACAAGGCCCCCGGAGAGTCGCCAATCCCAACCCAGATTACCCTCACTGCGGACGTGCGCCATGCTCGACGGGATACCCCCACTTACCCTCACCTACGACGATGTCCTCTTGCGCCCCGCGGCCAGCGATGTGCTGCCGCATGAGGTGAGCCTCGCGACCCAGCTGACCGCGCGCATCGAGCTCGGGATTCCGCTGATGAGCGCGGCCATGGACACGGTGACGGAATCCAAGATGGCCATCGCCATGGCGGAGGCTGGCGGCATCGGTGTCATTCACCGCAACATGCCGATCGAGATTCAGGTGCAAGAGGTCAGGGCCGTGAAGGCCGCGGGGCACCAGGTCGCAGCGGCGGTGGGAACCTCCGATGGACTCGAGAGGGCGGCCGCACTCTTTGCGGCTGGCGCGGACGCCGTGATTGTGGACACCGCGCACGGGCACTCCAAGGGCGTCTTGCAGACCGTCCGCGAGGTGCGCATCGCGCATCCAGATGCCAACATCATTGGCGGAAATGTCGCCACGGCAGAGGGAACAACGGCACTCATCGAGGCAGGTGTCGACGCTGTCAAGGTCGGAGTTGGACCCGGAAGCATCTGCACCACCCGCGTCGTCGCCGGCGTGGGGGTGGCGCAGCTGAGCGCAGTGGCTGAGTGCGCCAAGGCAGCCCGCACCTACCGCGTGCCCATCATCGCCGACGGCGGCGTCCGGACCTCCGGCGACATCGTCAAGGCGATCGCGGCCGGGGCGAGCACAGTCATGCTCGGCAGCGCGCTGGCAGGCACCGACGAGGCGCCTGGCGAGATCGTCATCGTCCGCGGTTCTACCTGGAAGACCTACCGCGGAATGGGCTCATTGGGCGCGATGACCCAGGGCAGCCGGGACCGCTACTTCCAGGAGGGCGTCGCCACCGACAAGCTGGTCCCCGAGGGTGTCTCGGCACGCGTGCCGTACCGAGGGAGGGTTGGCGCCATACTCGCCGCCCTCCTCGGCGGGCTGCGCAGCGGAATGGGCTACACCGGGTCCCACTCGGTCAAACACCTGCAGGAGAACGCGCGTTTTGTGCGG
>CALBXO010000635.1 GCA_937890335.1 uncultured Pseudomonadota bacterium
CCGTAGGTCTCGATGACCTGCGCGTAGAGTCCGCCGGGGGCCAGGCGGGAGCGCAGCAGTCGCATGAACTGCACCGTGGCGTCGTCGGCAGCACCGATGATGTCGCGCGGCAGGCGCGAACCGACGATGATGTCGTACCGCCGGCTTGGCAGGAACAACAGCAGGTCTCGCGCGTCACCGTGGTAGATGCGCAGCCCTTCGCGTTCGCTGGCGTAGGAGTTCCACGGGCCGAGCTCGCGCGCGGCCTCCGGGACGAAGGCGTACGGCTCAGCGCTGGTCACCTGAACGCCCGCTTCGGCCAGCGCACCGGCGGAGATACCGGCTCCAAATCGGACCACCAGCGCGTCCTTGGGCTCGCCCGGGTGCACAATCCACGGGAGCATGGCCGCCATCTCGTCCGCGCGCACGAGATATTGCGCGCTGTTGCCCAGGTAGGCGCCCTCGGCCAGGAGGTAGCGTACCCCGTTGAGCTCCACGACCTGCACGCGCTCCGAGGCGCCCTCCCGGTCGAACAGCGTCTTCATCCGGGACTGATCGGCGACAAAGGACTCAAAATTCGCCGAGTCGCTGCTGGGTCGCATCTGCCGCGACAGCATCACCTCGCCCTTCCATCCAACCTCGGTCACGCCGGCGTAGATGGTGAACGCCGCGGTAACGATCAACGCGGCGAATACGGCGCGTCTGCGTGCCGCGTGCCGGAACAGGACCGCCCCACCGGCGCAGCCCATACAGATTGCGCCCAGTACAAACGTCTGCTGGAGCCCGAACTGCGACATCGAGACGCCCGCCAAGACCAGGCCACCCAGGATGCCGAGCTGCTGCGCTCCGAGCACATCCGCCACGTCCTCGCCGCACCGGGCCGGGTCCCGCGTGAGCGCGCACCAGACGGCAGGGAGAGCGACGGAGGCGAGCATGGTCGCCAGGCCTGCCAGCGCGACGAGGGCCACGAGCAGCACTGCGTTGAACAGGCCATAGCCGCCGTCGGTGCCGCTGAGCGCGTTGCGCAGGGTGTTGACGCCGTACGCGAGCTGTTTGTAGAGGGGCAGACTGAACAGCACAAAGCCGCCCGCGGCCAACAGACCGGCGCCGGCCAGGCGGGCCGCGTCGGTGCCGCGCCCAATCCAGCGGGCCGCGGCGGCCGCGCCCATGACCACGCCGAGCGCGAGCGCCATTCGCGTGATCCAGACCACCTCGTGGCTGGGACGGACCACGTGCATCGCCAGCCGCGTCCAGCCCGCCTGGAGTGCGGCGAGGCCGGCAAATCCAAACCCGGTGGCGGCCAGAAGCTCGTAGCGCAGCGCCGGGTTTGGCGGTGGCCTCAGCGACAACCGGGGCTGCGGCTGCGGCGACTGTGCCAGGCGGCTGGCCACCACCACCAAAGCCCCGGCAATGAGCAGCTGGCCCAGCCCCACCAGCAACATCGCAATGTGCAGGCCGAACTCGGCCACCCATGCCCAGACGCCGAGGATGATGCCGAGCACCACACCGGACCCGAGGAACGTGCCGACGTGACCAAACGCAGCCGCGGAGGCTTGCGTGTTGCGCACATACGCCGACGCGAGAAATGGCACGGTCGCCGCGGCGCCGGCCGCGGGTGGGACGCCCGCGACCAAGGCCAGCCCCAGGCGGACCAGCGGGAGCGCCGGGGCGTCGGGCCCGAGAGCTGTGCCGAGCGCAATGTAGGAGTCGAAGAGGTAACCAAAGATGTAGGGGAAGCCCGCGCAGAGCAGCGCGAGCACCGCCAGAATGCGTCCCGCCACGGCGAGCGGGCGGTTGGCACGGCGCACGAATGGCCGCACGGCGTAGACGCCCAGGAAGGTCCCCGCCACCGTGACCGTGGACACCCAGGGGCCTGCGTCCCCTCCAAACGCGCCGCGCAGGTAGTGGGCGATGCACGCCTCGTACACAATCGCGCCCGCCGCGACCGCGACAAGCGCGACGGCCGAGGTCAAGGCGCCGGTGTGGTGGACGGCACGCAGCCGCAGCGGTGGTTGGTCTGGCATGGCCTGACCCCAGAGTGGGCCCGCGCACGGGCGGTGTCAAAGTCCGCCCAGACCGGCTGCGTCGTTGACAAACCAACGCTTCCGTCCAAACTCCCGGCATGATTCCCCGCTGGCTCGTTGCCGTCGTCGTCGTCTGCTTCCTCATCTCGGGGATGACTGGATTGGTCTACGAGGTGGTCTGGTCCCGGTACCTCGGCTTCTTCATCGGTGCGTCCACGTACGCCCATACCGTCGTGCTCGCCACGTTCATGGGTGGCCTTGCTCTCGGGAACCGCTTCCTGGGGCGGCGCGCGGATCAATCGGGCAACCTGCTGCGCTTCTACGGCATCCTGGAGATCGGGATCGGCGTGTACTGCGCCCTGTTTCCCACCTTGTTTCCGCTGCTCGGGGATGGGTACGTCGCGGTGGGACGGCTGGTGGGGCCCGACAGCGCCGCGATCCTCCCGATGAAGCTGCTGCTCGGTGTCGTCGCAGTCCTGCCGCCCACAATCCTCATGGGAGGCACGCTGCCCGTGCTGGGCAAATACCTGATCCGACGGGAGTCGGACGTGGGCAGCAAGATTGGAAGTCTCTACTTCATCAACACCGCCGGCGCCGTAGCGGGCTGCTTTCTCGCGGGGTTTGTCCTCATCGAGGCACTCGGACTCGAACTCTCGATGATCGCGGCGGCGGCGGTGAACCTGGCCGTGGGGCTCCTGTTCCTGCTCCTCGGCAGC
>CALBXO010000636.1 GCA_937890335.1 uncultured Pseudomonadota bacterium
GCAGCGGACGGCAGCTCTGGAGGCCTCCAACCTGGAGCTTCAGCAGTTTGCGTATGTCGCCTCCCATGATCTTCAAGCCCCGCTGCGGGGAATCGCAGGGTTTGCGCAGCTGCTGGAGGCACAGTACAGCGACGTCCTCGACGAAGACGGGCGTTCGTACGTGCAAGAGGTCGTCCAGGGCTCGCTGCGGATGCGCGAGCTCATCACGGATCTGCTCCGGTACTCACGCGTGGATTCCGGGGGACGCGTGTTTGAACAGGTAGACCTCGACGCGGTCCTGGACGGCGCGCTCCAGATGCTCGATGCGGAGATGGTTGCCGTCGGCGCGAAGGTGACCCGCGGCGATCTGGGCGTGGTGTACGGAGATCCGGCCCAGTTGGGCCAGCTCCTGCAGAATCTCGTGGGCAACGGCATCAAGTACCGCGGTCAGGCCCCGCCGGTCGTGCGTGTCTGGACCGAGCGCTCAACACACTCCTGGTCGCTGTTTGTCCGGGACAATGGGATTGGGATCGCCGCCAGGCACCAGGACCGGATCTTCGAGATTTTCAAACGACTGCACACACAGAGCGAGTACCCCGGCACAGGTATCGGGCTGGCCGTATGCCGAAGAATCGTGCAACGTCACGGGGGTAGCCTCACGGTGGATTCGACGCCGGGCGAGGGCAGCACCTTCAGGGCAGAGATGTCGATTCCGTCTAACACCGGGACCGACAGTTCAGGGACGCAGGAAACATGATTCTACAAACCGCCGGACGCCCAGCGGAGATCCTTCTGGTCGAGGACAACCTCGCCGACGTGAAGCTGACGCGCGCAGGTTTCAAGCTCGCCAAACTGACCGTCAATCTCCACCATGCCGAGCACGGAGAGGCGTGCATGGCGTTCCTGCGACGGGAGGGAAAGTACGCAGAGGCCCCGCGCCCTGACCTGATCCTGCTCGACTTGAACATGCCGGTCATGGACGGCCGCGAGGTGTTGGCGGCGCTCCTTGAGGACGAGGACCTGCGCTGCATCCCCGTCGTCGTCTTGACCACGTCCGCAGCCGATCGGGACGTGTTGGCCAGCTACGCGCTCAAGTGCAGCGGATTCGCGACCAAACCCGTGGATTTCAACGAGTTTGTTCGGGTGATTCAGGGAATCAGCGCGTTCTACTTTACGGTCGTCGTCCTGCCGCCCCAAGCGCGCAACGCGTGAGTGCCGCGACCAGCTACGGTTTGGGGATGCGCAGGGTCTGCGAGATCATGGCGGACCCGCTCAGCGCATAGATCAGGACCAGCGGGTGGAGCTTCATCGAGAGGAAAAAGATGTAGCCGCCCCAGATGTTGTCGCCCGTGGCGCCGGTGTAGTAGGCAGCGGCCAGGACCGCGACGATGACGATGCTCGTCGGGATGGGCGTGCCCTCAAAATACTTCACCTTGCCGGCCCCATCCGCGAGGCTCTCCGCAGTCACGTTGAACCGGGCCAGGCGGGAGATGCCGCAGCTGATGAAGTAGACGAGAATCAGTGAGTCCCACCCGCCGCGCAGCCCGAGCGTGAACCCGACCACGGCCGGGGCGACCCCAAAGCTCACGATGTCCGCGAGCGAGTCGAGATCCAGCCCCAGCATCGACGAGCGCCGCATTTTTCGTGCGACCCAGCCGTCCAGTGCGTCCATGAGCAGGGCGGTGGGAAGCAGGACAAAGGCCGTCCACAAGTAGAGTGGCTCACGGCTCTCGGCCAGGTATTGCAGGCAGCAGAAGACGGCCCCGGCGCCGCATGCGGCGTTGCCGAGCGTCAGCATGTCCGCGGGCACGAACTCCCGGAGCATGGCGAAATGTTTTCGACGTGGATTCTCGGACACGCGCGCTCGGGCCTCCAGACCGGGTGGCCGTTGTTGGCCGGGGCTCGAGGAGTATGCCACAGGCGAGCCTGGAGTCAGAGCACTACCGTCGGCTGCGTTCCTTTGTCTGCCTCCGCGTCGGCCGGTGCGGTCGCGTTCAGAGCGTCCTGGACCGCGCATTGGCCGGAGGTGGGTCGCTCCCCGCATTCGGAGCAGCTGCGGGCTTCGCACTCCGGTTTGTGGAGCGTCCGGAACGCCATGACGGGAATCTCTGCCTGGCGGATGACATCCTCGGTGATGCTCCCCATGAGCAGGCGGTCCAATCCCCGCCTGCCATGCGTGCTCATGAAGATCACGTCGGCCCCGAGCTCGCTGGCGGCCTCCAGGATCACGTCGACCACCTGGCCATGTCGAATCTCATGTGCGACCTCGACCGTTCCGGGGTCGAGCGTTCGATAGACGGCCATGTGTTCGCGGGCATGGTCGTCGAGATACTCGCCAACCGCCACTGCAGGGGCCGCGGGCGTCGGCATGATTTGCGCGTCCAGGAGCAGCCCGGGCGCCTCGAAGACGTACAGCAACGTGACGCGGACGCCCCCGAGTCGGTTTGCGTGGTCGATCGCGTGCTCGGCGACTTCGTAGCAGCACGGTGAGAAGTTTACGGGGACGAGGATGTGGCGCACTTCCATTTCTGGCCTCCGGCGGTATCCGCCCAGAGGGATGCACCCCGTGCGCCAGGTCGTGTCCAGCCCCACACCGCCGGGCCAAAAACGACGAACGCCGATCCGGATGGCCGGATCGGCGTGCGTAGTTTGCGCCAGCGGTCTGCTGGGTGCAGATACTGCGCGGAGATCAGTCGCGGCGCCGCGCAAGGAATGCGAAGCCAACCAGCGCGATCAGCAGACCGGCAGTCCCGGTGCCACCCGCGGAGACAGCGCCAACAGAGCAACTCTCGTCGGAGCTGCCGCCGCTGCCGCCATCATCCCCGCCGTTGCCGTTGTTTCCAGCGCCGTTGTTTCCAGCGCCGTTGTTTCCGGCGCCGTTGTTTCCGCCGTTGTTTCCGCCGTTGTTTCCGCCGTTGTTTCCGCCGTTGTTCCCGCCATTGTTGTCGCCATTGTTGGCGCCGTTGTTGGCGGGAAACTCGCCGTTGTTGTCGCCGTTGTTGGCGCCGTTGTTGTCATCCTCGTCGAAGATCTCGATGCCGCAGGCGTCGCTGGTGGCGTCGATCTCGGTCTGGCAGCTGTCGATGATGCAGTCGTCGAGCTCGTCCTCGGCGACGCCGGAGCAGCTGTCTTCCGCACAGTCGATGAGGCTGTTGAGCGCCGCGTCGGCGTCACCTTCGACATCGGCGGTGCATTCGCGCAGACACTCGTAGTCGTCGTCGCCACAGTCGTCTGCGCACGTGAAGAAGGGGAAGCATGTCTGGTCGGGCACTTCCTCGCCGCAAGCCTCGGCGAAGGCGATGGCCTCTCCCTGGCAATCGTCACTCCAGCACTCGTCGTCGCTCAGGTCGCAGCCGGCGTCGTCGGCGCATTGGACAAGGGCGGCGAAGGCCTCCGGCACGCCGTCGGGAGCGGACGCAATGCACTCCTCCACGCAGGCCTGGTCCTGGCATTGGGAGAGGCAATCGAGGAATCCACCGCACTCAAATTCTCCGTCCTACGCACTCGCGGACATCGTGAGCAAAGTGAGGGCGGCGGCGGTGGTCAGGAACAGGCTGATTCATCGAGTCGTCATGGTTTCCCCCAGAGGTGTGACGTGGTTGACTGGATGTTCAGGCGCCCAGTGTGGCGCGAGGTTGAAATTTGGCAAGCTCTCAGCCCCTCGACTCGGTTTCCAGCGCGTGCCGCAGGGCCTCGGACCGTTCCCTCTGATCTCTGGGTCCGGGGAGGTCGCTGCCAATCTACCGGCGCGGGCCCGGTGTCGAATCCGGGGTAGGGAATCGGACTGTGCCGGTGAGCGGTTGCCGCCGCAGGGGTGTTGCGCAACGCCCACGCAGGCCTGCCCGCCGTCTGCGATTTTCAGTCACGGCAGATCGTTTGTGAGCGCGCGTCGTTTCAGCTGTCCATGAAGACGACTGATGTGACGATCAACAATCCTTGCAACGAAGACTGGGACGCGATGAACGGGGGCCGCAAGCGCCGCCATTGCGGATCCTGCGACAAGGATGTCTTTCACCTGAGCCAGATGACACGGCGCGAAGCGACGCACCTCCTTGAGACCCGCGACGCGAGCATCTGTGTTCGCTACCGGTACGACGACCAGGGAAATATCGAGTTTCGCGACTCGACATTGGGTGGGCGGCTGGAGCTCCAGTGGGAGGGCGTGCGCAAGCTGGTGGCGGCCGCGGCCATTGTGCTGCCGGGTTTCGCGCTCACCGCCTGTGACACAGGCCAGACCATGGGCCAGATGGAGGCAGTGCACGCGCAACCCAGTGGCACAAACCATGGGTACAACCGCGGCGAGCCGCGCCCAGTGACGGTGACGATCATCGACGGACAACCGGCGCTCACGGTCACGCCAGAGGCACACGTGGAACCCGCCGAGCCCGTGGTCAAGCCCATCGAGCGGCCCCACGTCCGCATGGGTCGGCGGGCGCCGCCGGTGAAGCGGCTGATGGGTAAGGTGGAGCGGCGGTTTGAGATGATGGGTGATGTGGCCGGGCCCGAGTGACCTGCGGGGCTCGGGCGATTTGCCCATCCCTGTTCCGAGGATGAATATAGGTGGCCCCAACGCGTCAAACTTCCCATGCCACGCCTCCGCCTGACGATCCTCCTGCTCCTCCTCACTCTCCAGCTCGCCGGCTGCGCGTTTCACCGCGCCGTAGAGCGGGCCGAGCAATTCGAGACCGCCGGTGACTTTGAGAGCGCAGTCGCGGCCTACGAGGACGCACTGGCGCTCGATCCCGACGACGACGACGTCGCGCGGCGGCTGGAACAGGCGAGGTTGCACGCCGCGGCGGACGCCGTCGCCGAAGGGCACGAACACCTGGCGGCCGGCCGCTACCGTGAGACACGAACCAGCGTGCTGCGCGCCCTGCAGCACAGCCCCAACCACGCCGACGCGCAGTCGCTGCGCGCATCAATGCAGGACGCCGTCGCCGCTGGACTCGCGCCGCCGTCGCGGGCGCCGGGGGCGCAAGCCGAGGGTCTGGAGATCGAGGGGGCGGGGCTTGAACGCGCCGGCCGTGGCGACTCTGACCCGGGCCTCGCCGGCCGTTGGCGTGAGGCGCAGTTCTGGTGCGAAGCTGAGGGGGCCGCGTCGCTGTGTTCGGCGCGCGACGCGGCGCGCGACGCTGGACTTGCCCGCGCGGGCGCGGCTTTGGAGGAGCGCCGCTACGACGATGCGCGGGACGCCTATGGCCTCTACGCCCAGATCGAACCAGCGCAGCAGCGCGAGGCGCGGCGTCTGCGCGGCGAGGTCGATCAGCGCGAGGCCGCAGACTTCCGAGACGAGGCCCACGCAGAAATCGACGCCGGAAACCCGGAGTTGGCCCTGATCCTCATCTCTCGGGCCTCCACCCTGTCCGGGAGCCGCGATGACGAGCGCGTCCGGAGCATGTTGAGGGACCAGGTGTCCGCCGCGGCGAGCCTGCCGCTGACCTTGGATGTCACCGGGACCGGAGCGCGCGCCGATCAAGTTCGACGGGAGATCTCAGGGCGCGTGGAGCGCATGGTTGGCGCTCATCTGGCCCCCGGCGGCGAGCCGTCCACAGTCCGGGTGCACGCGCCCGTGTGCAGCGAGTCGTCGCTGGGAGAGCAGCGCTCGTTGCGCTACGTCCATCACATTCAAGTCGTACCCAATCCCCAGGTTGCCGTGCTGGATCGGGAGCTGGTTCGGGCGGACCAGGACATCGCGCATTGGCAGGCGGAGGCCGATCGTGCCGAGCGGCGTGCGGCCAGAGCCCAACGAGAGTTCCACGTCGCTCGCGAGCGCGACAACCACCGGCAGAGCGACGCGATCGCCCAGTTTGAGGGCGAGCTCGAGCGGGCCCGCCATCAGCGTCGAGAGGCAGTTCAGCAGGAGAAGCGCGCGGCGCGGGAGCTCGAGCAGGCGCAGCGCGCTGTGGACGAGGTGGCACGGATCGAGGAGCGCCGCCGCGAAGTGGAGCGGGAACTGCGACAGGCGCAGGCCGCCAGGGACGAGGTTCGTCGCAGTGAAGGCCGGGTGCGCGAGCTGGAGACGCAACTGCAGCGCCTGCGCCGCGACAACACCCCGGATTCCCGCGCGGTCCAACGCCGGGATGCGCTGCGGGAGCGTGTGGCTGCGGCCCGAGCCGCCCGCGACCAGGCCCAGCATCTGCAGGAACAGATCGATCGGCTCGACGAACAGATTCGGAAGCTGCGGGCCTTGGCGCAGCGCGATGTCGGCCGGCGCGACGAAATCCAGGCCAAGATCGATGCACTCCAGAAGCGGCGCCGGGAGCTGGCTGCCGAGCATCGGCGCCAGGAGGGGGCAGCGAGGGACCTGGCCCGGCTGACGCAGGAGCTTGAGAGGGTCGAGGCGCGCGCGTCTGTGGGTCGCAATGAGGAGGCGATCGCGCGGGTCCAGGCCGAGCTCGAGACGGCGCGGCGAGAGCTGAACCAGGCGCGGGGCCGTGCCGAGGCCGCCGACCGGTTGGCGCAGCGGCTGCGCGAGCTGGACCAACGGCTTCGCACCGCGCGCTCAGCGTGTCCCAACGTCGCTACTTTCAAGACCGCATACGCGCGCGCGGAGCGCGACCTGGCGCAAGCCACCGCGGTCGTAGAGCGGTGCAGGGAGCTGCTGGACGCGGCGAAACACCGGTGGGTCCGGCCGCCGGAGGTTGTGGAGCGGCGGCGCAGAGCGCGGGAAGCTGAGCTGGAGTTCGTACGGGTCAAGGAACGGTGCGACGCCGCGTTCGACCACCATGAGCATCTGGAGCGCGACCTGGCGGCCACACCGAGAACCGTGGAGGAGCCCGTGTTCGCCGTCCACACGTACCAGGAGCGGACCTGGACCCGGCAGTGTGTGACCCGGTTGACCGTGGTCCACGAGGGCCGCACGAACACCTTCACACGCGAGGCGCGCACCGAGGACAGAAGTCACGTGGGCTATGCGCCAGCCGGACTGGCCGATGACCCGAAGGAGTACCCCAGGGCCGACGCCTCTCTGATCTCAGCGTCGGACGCGGCGCTGGTTGCCGATTATACGCGGCTGGTGGAGACGTCCGTGGACGCGCGCCGGGCGGAGTTTGAGCGGCGGGCAGGCGCCGCGGACGACCACCGCGAAGCCGCGCGTGAGTACGTCCGGGCTTTGCTGGTGGATCCCCGGCGCGATGTGCCCGCGCCATTCCGTCAGTTGCTGCGCGAGGAATTCGGCGCAGACGCCGCCATGCTCACCCGCGCCGCGCAGCCCGTCACGAACCGCTGACCGACCCCCTGGTCAGGAGCGGTGAATGTGATCCGGGGGCAGATCGCCGCGGAGCAGACGGGCCACCTCGTCGAGCCTGTCCTGGCCCCAGACCACGACCTTGCCGTCGATCACGAACGTGGGCGCGCCACACGCGCCAAAGGACGCCGCGCGATCCGTATTGGCGAACAATTGCGCCTTGATGGCCGGGTCCTGGGTCTGTTCGAGCAGTGACGCGGCGTCGAATCCGGCCTCGGTCAGTACGGCGGCCAACACTGTTTTGTCCCCGATGTCGCGGTCGTCCGCCCAGGCAGCCTTGTAGAGACAGTCGGTGGTGGCTGGGTCTGCCAACGCTACGCGCGACGCGGTGATGGTCCGCAGCGGGAAGTTGCTCGCGAAGGCGAAGGGCACGTCCCAGAAGGCCGACCATTGTGTCATGTCGTGCAGGTACCACCGGCGCTTGGGCTCGGTGAATGTCTGGATTGGGATCGTCGCCGTTCCAATCGTCTTGAACAGGCCGCCCAGCACCATCGGCCGGTACACCAGCTCAGCGCCGTTTTCGGCTGCGACGCGCGCGATCTGGGTTGCGCCGAGGTACGCATAGGGGCTGCCAAAGTCGTGGAAGAACTCGACGGTGCGGCCGGAACCGGTCGCGCCACCGTCGGTGGCAGCGTACGCGGGGGAGCCGCCAAGCGCGCGCTCCACCAGGTGCAGGCGGTCGCCGCCCCACCACAATTGGTCGTCGACGACAAATGTTGGCACTCCGAACAGCCCGCGCTCCACCGCCTCGTCCACGGCGTCAAACAGCGCCTGCTTGACCGCCGGATCGCCCGTGACGGCCGGGTCGATCCCGTGGGAACGGGCTACCTCAGCGAGGACTGCGGGGTCGGACACGTCGCGCCCCTGTTGCCAGTAGGTGCGGTACAGGGTCGCCGTGAGCGCGGGTCGCGTGGCCTCGTCCGCGGCCAGCAACAACCGCATGGCGTTCACGGTCCGTCGGGGGTGGCCGTTGGGGAAGTTGAGTTCGACGCCCGCATCGTGCGCTTGCCGCGCCATGCGCAGGCCACCCATGGCGATGCGCGCCGGGGATTGCCCAGCGTCGGCCTCCTGCGGTCGTCCGATGCTGTTGTAGATGCCGCCGAGCAAGACGGGCTTGTAGACCAGCCGCGCCCCGGTTCGCTGCGCCAGAGCCTCGACCTGCAGTGAGGCCATGTACGCGTAGGGGCAGACGATGTCGTAGTAGAAGAGGAGTTCTTTCATGCGCGCAGTTTTACCTGCGCGCGTGCCGACTACAAGCGCAGAGGGCTGGTCACCACGATGATGACCCGACGCGGGCGGGCGAGGACTTCGCGGTCAGAAGCCGAGCTGCGCCAGATCGAAGCTGATGTTGCGGTAGAAGCGCAGGTGGTCAAAGCCGGTGTGCTTGTCGGCACCCGTGTCCCCGGGCTGACCGACCTCATCCAGGTGGTCTGCGGGGATGCAGCCCTGGAACTTGCCGTACTTTGCGCTCTCGACCGTCGCCATGCCGTCGTTGGGCAGAAGGCGGGTGCCGTGGGCGGTGAGCGCAGCCATGGGGACGAGAGTCGGGTCCATCTTGTCGGCGGAGGCGCCGTCGTGCACCAGCATCTTGCCTTCGCATGCGCCTGAATCCTTGGGGTTGTGGATGCCAAACACGCTGCTGACACCGGCCCAGCTCTGGTAGAAGACCCGGCCATCGGCTGGGTAGTCGGCGTCGAACGCGGGGGCGTTCTTCTCTGCGAGTGCGGACAGGGCGGCGCGGACATCCGTGTCTTCCGCCACGTCGCTGAAGGAGCGGCCCCAGGCCTTCGCGAGGGCGTCGATGGCGGTGTCCGCCGCTCCAGGAACCAGTCCGAGTGCCACATCGGCAACGGCGGTGCCCCGATGGGGCGAGGAGATGGTGGTCACAGACGCGACGCGGTCGCCGTATCCCATGCCTGAGACGAGGACACGGGTGTCGAGGCCTCCCATGGAGTGGGCGATGATGTTGACCTTCTCGGCGCCAGTGCGCTCGAGGACGGCGTCGACGTGGTCCGCCAGGAACATGGCCCGGACCTCAGGGCTGTTGTAGGGGGGCACCGACGCGACCTCGACGATGTGGCCATCGGCCTCCAGCGCCTGCGCGACGCCGTTGAAGCCCCATCGGTTGGTGGGGCTCGCGTCAAAGCCGTGGGCGAGGACGATGGGGAAGCGCGTGGCCAGCCCCTGCGGGTCGGGCCCGAGGGGGGCCAGGTCGCAGTCCGTGTCCCGTTTGGGGCAGAACCAGTCGCACTCGCCGTCTCCGTACCAGCCCTTGCGCTCGCAGAGGTCAAAGCTGAAGTCGGCCTTGCCCTCCTGGGTCGCCTGGGCAGCGTCGCTCTTGGACAGCGCGTCCACCCCGTCGTTCTCCGGCTCAGCCGGCTCGTCGGCGCAGGCCGTCAGGCCCAACGCCAGGACCGCAAACAAGTGGATCAGTCGAGTGGTCATTCCGAGTCTCCGCGTCGCGAGTTACGACGCGACTATGCAAGGGTGCGGCCACAATTGCACGCCGCTACGGCGGGATCGGCGGTGGCGACTGGACTTGCCTGTGAGGTTCAGTGACCACGGCGCAGGTAGCCGAATTCCACTCGCGCACTCGGTCTGCCGATGGTACCGTCCAACTGGGGAAGGAGACAGGCTCTGTTCATGAGATGCACCGCTGTTCTTGCGACGCTTGTTGTGGCGCTGGGTTGGATTGGATGTTCTGAGTTCCCGACGCGGCCGGCGGAAGCCGTGGGCGATCGGGACGTCGGAGACGCCACCGGTCCGGGCGAGGACGCCGGGGGCGACACGGGCGAGCGCGCCGACTGCACCCAGAGCGACGAGTGCGACGACGGGCTGTTCTGCAACGGTGCGGAGAACTGCGATCCCGGTCACCCCGCGGCAGACGCCCGAGGCTGTGTTTCTGGGCCTGCGCCGACCGTGGACGACGGCATCGAGTGCACCCGAGACGGTTGCGACGAGGCGGCAGACCGGGTCCTGCACGACCCGTCGGGCTGCGCGTGTCTGGCCGAGGGCACCGCCTGCGACTGTGACGCCGATCCAGAGCGCTGCCCGGACACGGTCCCCGTCTGCCACGTTGTCCTGTGCACTGCCGACCTGACCTGTGCAGCCCGTCCCGCGGCGGTGGGGTTGGCCTGCTCAGACGGGGTCAACTGCACAGCCGATGACGCCTGTGACGGCGACGGACAGTGCGTCGGCACCCCCTCGGACTCGCTGTGCGCGGACCCGCTGTTTTGCAACGGTGCGGAGGTCTGCGCGCCTACCGCGCCCGGGGTGGACGACAACGGCTGTCTGCCCGGCACGCCCCCGCCCCTGGACGACGGGCTCGACTGCACCACGGATGTCTGTAACGAGGACCGGGACGAGGTCGAGCACGTAGGGATCAATTGCCAGACATGTCAGGAGGATGCGGACTGTGTCGCCGAGCGCGAGGTCGCCTGCCGCCGCCTCGTGTGCTCCGAGGGAGTCTGCGCGACGGAACCCCTGGAGGTGGGCTCCCGTTGCGATGACACCTTTGCGTGCACGGGTCCTGATCAGTGTGAAGCCAATGGTGTGTGCCGAGGGGCGCCCACCGATGCACTTTGCAATGACGGGCTTTGGTGCAACGGAATCGAGATCTGTCAGCCGCAGGACCTGCAGCCGGACCCGGCGGGCTGTGTGAACGGGCCACCTCCGTCCGTGCCAGACGGCGTCGAGTGTACAAACGATGTGTGCAGGGAGTGCTCCGGAGACTGCCAGCGCGGGCTCGAAGGAACCGTTACCTACGAACCGACAGACGCGTGCGAGTGTCGAGACAGCAACGACTGCGCCGCTGGCACCTGTGCGGTCGGGGTGTGCGATCCCGCGACGTTCACCTGTGGGGTGACGCTCGCCGACCCCGGGACCTCCTGTACCGCAGAGGACGCATGCATTGAGGGCGCCACCTGCAACGAAAATGGCGAGTGTGTTGGCGGTGTGGACGCCTGCGACTGCCGGGACGACAACGATTGCCCGGCGGCGGGGCCATGCGCCACTGCGATGTGCCTGGAGGGGCGGTGCGCGGAGGTGAACCTGGACGCGGGAGTGGTCTGCACCGTCGACGATACCTGCCTGGAGAACACGAGGTGTGATGGTAATGGCGAGTGCGCCGGCGACTACGTCTGCGACTGCGAGGTGGACGCGGATTGCGACACTGGGCCATGCGTTGCCAACGGCCAGTGCGTGGAGGGGCGGTGCACTGTCGATTTCCTGGCGTTGGGAACGCCATGCGGCGACGCCGTCGGATGCGTCGAGCCCCAATGCGACGGCGAGGGAGCCTGCGAGGGCGTTGCTGTAGAGGCGTTGTGCGCGCGCCCCTGCGTGCAGACGCAGTGCATGCCGCTGAGCGAACTTGCAGACGACAGCGGGTGTGTCATCGGCCCCCAGGAGCCCAATGGCGCGTTGTGCGATTCGGAGTGCCAGCCCGGCGCCGACGACGGGGAGTGCTGGGACGGCGCCTGCTTTGCGGAGCCCGAGGGGCCGACGGGAAACGACACCTGCAACGACGGGGTGGACAACGACTGCGATGTAGCGACCGACGAGCAAGACTCGGACTGCGGCGATGTGGCTACCGTGGCGCTGACCGGCCCGGCGCAGCTGCCCGTGGGCCTCGGCTTACCCACCAGCCCGCTGTCCATGGTTCCCCTCACGCGCGCGGAACAGGGAGTGACCCGCCAGCAGGACAATGCGTACTGCGTCGCGCGGCACCTGTTGTACGAGGCGGTCTTCGAAACTGGCGCGATCGAGGGTGACACCTACCTCGCGCTGTCCGACGGCGCCGTCGACGGTGTCGACGTCACCGATGGTTATCGCCAGGGTCTCAGCGAGATGGGTGTCCGGATGTGCAATGGTCACGGCATCGAGATCGGCCCACTGCCGTTCCCGGACCCCGCGACGGGATTGACCTATATGGTCGAGCTGGAGGTCGGCGCTGAGCTGGATTCACCGCTGACCCGCGAGGAGCACCTCGTGTTCGCGTACCGGACCGATGAGCTCGATACGGGCGATTACTTTCCGCTGGTGGCCGTCAACGAGACAGGGCGAGAGGTGGGCCCGCGCCGCTACCAGTTTGTCTTCGACAACGTCGCCGGCATGGAGAACCTCTCGCTGCGACTCCGCACACTCGTGCAGGGCGAGGGACGTTGCGCCTACGTCACGAACTTCCGGCTGTACTCGATGCCGCGGATCGACAGGGACGGGGTGGGTCCGCAGTTTCGCGACTACGCCACCTGGCAGTATTCGGGAACGACGGAAGCCGCGTACCAGGGGTTTGAGGACGGCTTTGACGCGGGTGAGTTCCTGGACCACAGAAGCGGTGACGTTTCCGCCGGCATCGACGCGGGTGGGGCGATGCTGGGAGCGACTGGGCTCGAGTGGGACTACCGCAACGCGCAATTCGGCCTGATTGGTCTGCCCGAAGTGGTGCAGCACCCCGTGACCCGTGACCGGTCCGACCCCCTCATCTTCGACTTCGCAGCCTGGGATTCCGGCGCGAACTACCGGGGGGACAGGGAGCTGTGGCACATGGCGACCTACGTGCAGAACCAACTCAGTGTGCTCGCCTCTGTCGTCCCGCGGGACGTGCAATGGATCGAGCATCACGACGCTTTGGGCGCGCCGGAGATCGAACACCATCGGTACCTCGTGCCCCTGCCCGAGGACATGAAGGTGCTGGGAAGCCGAAGGCTCGCAATGTACGCCCAGTTCATGGGGATTGGGGACACGGATGCCTTTGCCGACGAGCTTCACCTGTATTGGTTCACGCGTCCGCGGCGGGAGGACATCACCGTGCGGGTCCTGCGTCCGCTGGAGCGCAACGGTGCCACGCTGCCAGTTCTGGTCCACAGCGCGCGCGCGGGCCTGGTGTTGGTCCGGTGCTACTGGCAGGTTCCGGACAACCCGAACTACCGGACCGTGGAGTCCGCGCCCCACTACCTGATCTTTCGGTGATCCTCGTGGGCGCCTGCTCGCTGTCAGCGGGGGGCTCGGGAGGTGGCTACCAGGTGGTGGAGAAGGCCACGCCCTCGGGCGTGACCAGCAGCAGAGTGCGTGGCTCCTCGCCTTCGTCGCCGCTGACGGCGAACCAGACGGCGACCGCTGCGGCCGCTGCGCCCCCGCCGAGCGCCACGAACCCCCCTGTGCGGGAGTTCTCCCAGCCGCTCCGGATCTGCTCCCAGCGGGTGGGGTCGTCCGTCGTGCCGGCTTCCTCCACGAGTGACTCGGAGTAGATCAGCAATCCGCCGCCTGTGGCGAACAGTGCCACGGAGATCCCGGCGAAGATCCAAGCACCGGCATTGACGCTGGATTCCTTGCGCGGCGGTCGGACCTCCTCGGGACGCTCGGGGTCGGCGGGGGTGATCCCAGCGCCCACCAGGTTTGGAGGAAAGTCGATGGTGACGACCGTAGTTCGTGCGGCAATCGCGCGGGTGTCCACTGAGATCTGGCGGCCCTCAAGCGTCCCAATCACGGTGTATCGGCCCGGTTCCATCTGCAGAAAGTCGCCGCAGCTGGGGGTCCGTCCATTCACCTCGATGGCGGCGTCGGGGTATTTGCAGCTGATCTCGAGTCGCCCTGGACAGGCTTCCTCAAGCTCCTTCCGGTAACGGTCAATGGTTCGGAGTACGACGGGGCGAGACGGCTCGGCGACTGCGGGAGCCCCGGCCGCCCAGTCGAACGTCTCTGCCGCCGCAAAACAATTGCCGGAGCGCTGGAGCGTTCTACCCAGGTTCATGATGGGCAGGTTGGCCTCGCCGAGCTCGATGGCGGCGCGGAAGAACGCAGCGGCCCTGTCCCAGTCCCCCGCGTCATACGCCTTGAGGCCCTGCTCGACGAGCTGGAGCTGCGGGCCACCAAGACTGACGGTCGGATGTCGTTGCCCCGCCGCGCTGCCGCAGATGCACAGCACGAGCACGGCGCAGCAGACTGTGGCGAGGTGGCGCATCAATCGGGGATCAGCCCTCTAGGACCAATGCCGCTCACTTAAGACGTTGACCCCGTCATATCGGG
>CALBXO010000637.1 GCA_937890335.1 uncultured Pseudomonadota bacterium
CGCTCGAAGAGACGCTGATGGCCGGGCTCGCGCAGCTGCCGCAGACCACGACCGCCCCGCGCGGAAAAGGTCTGCTCGGCGCCATCGAACTCGACCTGGACGCGCAGCAGTGGAGCCGTTTCAAGGCGGAGGTCGCTGCGCGTCGCGTCTTTGTCCACATCTACCCCAACCGCGGCACGCTGATTGTGAGCCCGCCGCTGTGCATCACGGAGCGCGAGCTCACGGACGGGCTCACCCTCGTGCGTGAAGCGCTGCAGGCGGCCCTATGAGCAAGAAAGTCGTACACAGCGTCGCGGACGCCCTCGACGGAATGGCGGACGGGGCGCGCATCATGGTCGGCGGGTTTGGCCTGTGCGGCAACGCCGAGGCCCTCATCGCCGGCGTCCTCGACGCGGGCGTCAGGGACCTGACCATCATCAGCAACAACTCGGGCAACCTGGGAAAGGGCCTGGCCACCTGGCTGCGCGCGGGCATCGTCAGCCGCGTGATCTGTACGTACATCGGCAACAACGAGGACCTTCACCGGCTGATGGCCGACGGAAGCGTCGATGTGCAGGTGAACCCACAGGGGACGTTCGTCGAGCGCATCCGCGCCGCGGGCGCCGGCATCGGCGGATTCTACACGCCAACGGGCGTCGGCACGGTCGTCGCTGAGGGCAAGGAGACCCGCGAGATTGACGGCCGCACCTACCTGCTTGAGAAACCGCTGCACGCCGACTTTGCCTTTGTGCGGGCCGCGAAAGCCGACCCGTTCGGCAACCTGCGGTTCTGGCGCACGGCCCGGAATTTCAGTCCATTGATGGCCACGGCGGCGAAGATCACAATCGCGGAAGTGGACGAGCTGGTAGAGCTTGGCGGCATCGACCCCGACGACGTCCACCTGCCGGGCATCTTCGTCCGTCGCATCCTTCATGTGCCCGAGCACGAGAACCCGTTCGAGTACCGCACGGTCCGCCCCCGCAGCTGACTCTCCCCGGCCCCTCCGGGGCCCGCGCCGATTGCGGAACGGCTCTCGCGCCGCTACGTTCAGGGCAGGTCATGCGGCACAACCTCTTCATTTCCCTGTTCCTTTTGGCTGCCTGCGGCGGCCCCGACTCCACCCCTGTTGAGGAGTCAGACGCGGGCACGGACATGGCCGACGCCAGCGACGCGAGCGACGTAACCCACGAAGCTGGCGACCCCGACGCTGTCGGGACCGATACACCTGACACGGCGGACGGCCAGGACACGGAAACGGACCTGCCTGAAGACCTCGGGCCGCTTCCCTCGGACAACGATCCAGGCCGCGTCACGCTCCACCGCCTCAACCGCACGGAGTACAACAATACCCTGCGCGACCTGCTCGGGACGCAGCTGCGCCCAGCCGACGGCTTCCCCCTGGACGACTCCGGCTTTGGCTTTGACAACAACGCGGACGTCCTCAGCGTCTCGCCCTCTTTTGTCGAGCTGCACGAGCGAGCGGTCGAGGCCGCGCTCGACGATGCCCTGGCGCCGACGCTTGCGCCCTCCCTCGCCACCCGCTACGAGGCGGAACTGCTGGGTGCGGAGAACGGCGAGCGACAAGACGAGGAGTCCTGGATTGTGCCGCGCGGGGCGTTCTCGTTCCGCCACCGCTTTCCCCACGCCGCTCGCTACGCGGTCCGATCGCGCCTCTCCGCAAACATCGACTTCTTCCAGCCGGTGCTCGTCTCCATCCGGGTAGACGGCGAGGAGGTCGGGGTCCACGAGGTCTGGGAGGAGTACCCTGAGTTTGGGCCGTTTGAGCTGGAAATCGAGGTCACCGCCGGCGACCACGACATCGACTTCTTCTTCCTGAACCCAAACTTCCAGGAGGGAGACAACCGGGACCTGATCGTTGACCACATCGAGATCGATGGGCCGCTGGACCTGCGCCTCGAGGACTCCGAGAGGCGGCACCAGATCCTGTTCTGTGACCTCGCCGAGGAAGGTTGCACGCGCCGCGTGCTGACGCGGTTTGCGCGAAGGGCCTGGCGGCGGCCCGCGACCGAACGGGAGATCGACGCGCTGATGGGCGTCGTCGTGGCCGCGATGGGTGCCGGGGATGGCCCGGAGATGAGTGTCCGGCTTGGACTGATCACCACCCTGATGTCGCCCTGGTTCCTCTACCGTGTAGAGATCGATCCGGACCCCACGTCCGAGGAGCCCCACCCGCTGACGGACCACGAGCTGGCCAGTCGGCTGAGCTACTTCCTGTGGAGCTCCATGCCCGACGAGGCCCTGCTGGACGCGGCCGACCGGCGCGCGCTGTCCTCCCAGGCGGAGTATGCGGCGCAGATCGAGCGGATGCTGGCCGACCCAAAGGCCGTCGCCCTGCTCGACAACTTCGCCGGCCAATGGCTGTCCATCCGCTCCCTGGACGAGGTCGAGCCCAACCCCGACGTCTTCCCCGACTTTGACGGCGCGCTGCGAGGTGCATTCCGCGACGAGACGCGCGCGTTCTTCTGGGACCTGCTCCAGGACGATGTGCCCATCACCCAACTGCTCATCGCCGACTACACGCACCTGAACGACCGGCTCGCCACGCACTACGGCATCGACGGCCGATTCGGCGCAGAACTCGCGCGCACCGAGGTAGACACGCGCGGCGGGATCCTCACCCACGGCACCTTCCTGACGGCCACCTCGCACGCGGACCGAACCTCCGCGGTCAAGCGCGGCAAATGGGTGCTGGGACAGCTGCTGTGCGACGAGCCCCCCGCCCCGCCGCCCGGCGTCGAGGACCTCCCCACCCGCGAACAGGTGGACGGTACGCTTCGCGAGCGCATGGCCGCACACATCGTCGACCCCAGCTGCGCCGAGTGCCACAAGTCCATGGACCCCATCGGCTTTGCGCTGGAGAACTACGACGGTGTCGGCGCGTGGCGCTTTGACGAAGACGGTCGACCCATCGACGCAACTGGGGAGCTTCCGACCGGCGAGACCTTTGAGGGCGCGTTCGAGCTGGCCGAGGTGCTGGCGGAAGACGAGCGGTTGGCCGCGTGCATCGTCAAACAGGTGACCACCTACGCCCTCGGACGCGGCACGGAGTGGTACGACGCGGCGGACCTGGAGGCCACGGAGATCCAGTGGCGCCGGGGCGGGTTGCGCCTGCGAGACCTGCTGCGCCTGGTGGTCATGACCGACGCGTTCACGATGCGGCGCGGGGAGCCTGAACCATGAGCCATCTCACACGCCGCGGGTTCCTCGGCGGCGCAGCCGCGCTCGTCACTCTGCCCTGGCTCGAGTCCCTCGCCGTCGCGCAGGAGCCGGCTGCGCGCAGGTTTCTGACCTACTACGTCCCCAACGGCGTCTACATGGACGCGTACACCCCGGCGTCCGCCGGACGGGATTTTGATCTGACCCCGATCCTCGACGCGCTGCGGCCCCTGCGCGACAAGATCACCGTCATCACCGGGCTCGACAACCTGCCCGGCGTCTCCATCAACGGCGGCGAGCACCCGGCGGGAACCGGAGCGTTCCTGACCTGCACGCGCGTCAACAAGACCGACGGGGCAAACCTGCGCAACGGCATCTCCGTGGACCAGGTGGCGGCCAACGTCATCGGCGGCGACACCCGACGGCACTCGTTGCAGCTGGGCATCGAGGGCGGCACCAATATTGGCGGCTGTGACGGCGGGTACAGCTGTGCCTACGCGCGCAACATCTCGTGGGCCAGCCCTACGCAGCCGCTGCCCAAGACCATCAGCCCGCAGGTGCTCTTCGATCGCCTCTTTGAAGGGTTTGACTCCCGCGCCACGGCCGAGGAACAGGACCGGCGGCGCCGTCACCGCCGCAGCGTGCTGGATGCCACCCAGACGGGCGTCGGCGCGCTCAGCCCGCGGCTTGGCGCGTCGGACCGGGCCAAGCTGGACGAGTACCTGACGGGGATCCGCGAGCTGGAGCTGCGCATCGGGAACTCGGACGTGACGGCCTGCCTGGCGCCAGAGCGCCCCCCGGAGAACCCGCCGTTCCTCGAGCACCTTGACCTTATGACCGACCTGATGGTCAAGGCGTTCGAGTGCGACCAGACACGGGTCATCAGCTTCATGCTGGGCAACTCGGCGAGCAACCGGTCGTTCCCGTGGCTGGGGCTCAACGCGGGCCACCACATCATGTCCCACTACGAGGGCGCACCCGACATTCCCGCGGCGTTGACGGCCGTCGGCGCCTGGGAAGTGTCCCATCTGGCCACCCTGTGCGCGCGGCTCGACGCGGTGCAGGAGGGGGAGCGCACGCTGCTCGACAACACGGTCGTCTACTGGTCCAGCGAGGTCGAAGACGGCAATACACACAGCCACCGGAACCTGCCGATTCTCCTTGTGGGAGGCGGAAACATGGGCCTGGAGACCGGCCGGCACCTGGTCTACGACCGCCTCCCGCTGGCCAACCTCTACAAGTCCACGCTGGATCTTCTCGGCGCGCCGGTGGAGTCCTTTGGGAACAGCACAGGCGGCCTGCCTGGGCTCATCTGAGCGACCACCACACGTGGCTGGTGTCCGTGCCAACCGACCCGCGCCGGCCGCGACGGAGGCGCCGCGGCGACTGGGTCGTGTGCACCCATTTGGTTTGCGGTCGGTGACCGCGCGCAGCGACCAGGCCGAGCGCTCACTCTACTGCGGCCAGCCGGCGGCCAGGGCGTTCGGGACGCAGATCACGACGCCGTCGGCGCGATGTACGCAGGTGGTGTCGAGCCCGGCGTCGGCGTCCACCCACTGACCCGGCGGGGTCGCGGTCTGACCAAACCTCCCGTCCCCCCAGCACAGCACCTCGCCCGTACCGGGCCGGACGCCGCACGCGTGCCGCAAGCCCGACGTGATGCGGTCAAACCGCGTCACCGGTGGGTTCAAGACGCCGCCCACATTGGCACCCCAGCAGACCGGCTCGCCCGCCGCCGTCAGCGCGCACACATGCCGGCCGCCGCCTGACACGGCGATGTAGAAGTCCTCCGGCGGGGCGCCCGACAGCGCCCCCCAGCAGGCGATCGTGCCGTCTCCCCGCAATCCGCAGCCAAAGGTCGAGCCCACCGTCACGTCTACGAACTCGCCTTCCGCTCCAAGGGTGCGGTCCGCGCTCGGCTCACCCCAGCACACGATGGTGTTGTCCTCACGCAGCCCGCAGCTGTGGAGGTCCGAGACCTCAATCTTGCGGAACACATCGTCCGGCGGCGACGACTGCCCCACATTGTCCTCGCCAAAGCACAGCGCGCTGCCATCGCCCCGCACGGCGCAGCCGTGGTCGCGACCAAGGCTGATGGACTGGTATTGCTCCTCCCCAAAGTTGCTGCTGGAGTCCCCCCAACACTGAAGCCGCCCGGCGGTGTCGATGCCGCAGGCCGTGCGGCGCCCAATGTCGAACGAGGCGAACGCGACCGGGGGCGGGTTCAGCTGCCCAGACTGGCTGGCGCCCCAACAGGACACGGTACCGTCAGCCGCCACAGCGCACGCGTGGTCCAGCCCCGCATGAATGTGCGCAAACTCGCCGCTCGGGACGCGCAACTGGCCTCGCTCATTGCTGCCCCAACAGTGGATGGCGTTGGTGTCGCGACTCAATCCGCAGGAGAACTCTGCCCCCAGGGCGAGCTCATTGAACGACAGATCTGGGGGCACTGTCGCCTGCCCGCTGCCGTTGGCGCCCCAGCACTGCGTCACCCCCTGACGGTCAAAGGCGCAGGCATGGTCCCCGCCGCTGGCGACGTACCGGAACTCCGCCACAGGCACGTCCAGCGCGCCGCCCCAGCACAGCACCGTGTCGTCCTCACGCAACGCGCACGTGTGGCCGGACCCCGCCTCCACCAGCTCAAACCGCCCGGGCGGCGCGAGCAGCCGTCCGTTGTCCTCGAGCCCCCAGCAGACGAGACTCCGATCCGCCTCGATGATGCCGCAGCCGTGACTGGTACCGACTGTGATCGCAAAGAATGCCAGATCCGGCGGGCTGCCCTGGAGTTCCGCATTGCG